>JBOHCO010000925.1:0-3291 GCA_050698895.1 Streptosporangiaceae bacterium | reverse complement strand
GGCTGACCGAGCTGCGGGTTGACGACCGCGACGAGCTGATCGAGCTGGTCACGGACTGGGCGGCGGGCGGCGGCGGAGAGAACCCGGCTCGGCGAGTGATCGACGACGCGGCCCGGTCCGCGGTCGACGCACTGGGCCGCCAGGACGCGCAGCTGTCCGCCCGCCGGGACGCCTTCACGGCGACTGCGGCCGAGCTGACGACCGAGATCGGGCGCCTGGAGGCCGGCGGGCACGACCGCCCGCCACCGCCGCACACCAGGGATCCGCAGGTCCGTGACATCCGGCCGGGAGCGCCGCTGTGGAAGGTGACCGACTTCGCGCCGGGCGTGCCCGAACACCACCGAGCCGGCCTGGAGGCGGCGCTGGAGGCGGCGGGGATCCTGGACGCCTGGCTCACGCCGGACGGTGACCTGGTAGCGGGCGACGTGGTCCTGGTCAGCGGGCGCCACCCGGTCACCGGGCCGTCCTGTGACGCCGTGCTGGTCCCTGCGGTCAACGGCGGGGACCGGCAGGCGGTCGCGCTGCCGGAGGCGGCCGTCTGGGCCGCGCTGTCCGCGATCGGCCTGGGCGAGGGCACCGGGACGACCTGGGTGACCGTCGACGGGCGCTGGGCCAACGGGGTGCTGGCCGGCCGCTGGCACAAGGGCAGCGCCGAGTACGTCGGCGAGGGGGCGCGGGAGACGGCCCGCCGCGAGCGCATCGCCCGGCTGACCGCCGAGCTGGCCGAGGCGAACGACGCGATAGCCGCGCTCGACCAGGCCCGCGACGAGCTCGGCCGCCGCCAGGACCAGCTGGCCACCGAGCACCGCGCGGTCCCTCCGGATGCGGAGGTTCGCGAGGCGCACACCAGGACCGCCGAGCAGCGCAAGCGCCGCCAGGAACTGCGGACGTCGCATGCCGCGGCCGAAGCGCTCCGCGGTACGCGCCGGGAGCAGCTAGAGGTCGCCCAGAGCGCGGCCGACGAGTTCGCCGGCGATACCGGGCTGCCCGCCGAGCCGGGGGAACTGGCCGCGGTGCGGACCGGGCTGGCGGACTACCGGGTGGCGCTGGCCGCCCTGTGGCCGGCCGCGGAGGCGTTCCAGAGCGCGCGCAGCCGCGCGGACGAGGCCGCCGAGGAGCTCGCCGAGACACAGGAACGCCTGACCGAAGCCGCCGAGCGGGCCGTGGCGACTCGGCAGGCTGCGACCGCCGCCCGAGCGCTGTATGAGGAGCTGCTGGAGACCGCCGGTGCCGCGGTCGAGGAGCTGAACCGGAAACTGGAGGAGCTCCGCGGGGCCACCGAGCGCCGCGACGCCGACGAGGCAGCAGCCCGCCAGCTTGAGCAGCAGGCGATCAGTGATCGCGGCAAGGCCGAGGGGAAGCGGGAGACGCTGCGCACCGAGATCGGCGAGGCGGCCCGGGTCCGCGACGCGGCGGTCGCGGAGTTCCAGTCGTTCGCCGCGACCGGCGTGCTGGGCATCGCCCTGCCGGATCTGGCCATCCCGGACCCGGCCGAGCCATGGCTGCCCACCCCCACCGTGGTCCTGGCCCGGGCGGTCAACTCGGCGATGGACGACATCGACGACGCCGACGGCCCCTGGGACCGGGTGCAGCGCAAGGTCAACGAGGAACACAAGCTGCTGGCCGACGCGATGGCCCGGCGCAGCCACTCGGCGGGCCTGACGGTGCGCGACGGGATCATGGTCATCGACGTGGTCTTCCAGGGCCGCAGCCACGACATCCCCGGGCTCGCCGCGGCGCTCAGCGAGGAAGTGGAGCAGCGGGCCCGGCTGCTGTCCGCCAGGGAGCAGGAGATCCTGGAGAATCACCTGCTCAACGAGGTGGCCGGGACGCTGCACGAGCTGATCACGGCGGCCGAGGCCGAGGTCAGGCAGATGAACGAGGAGCTGGAGTCCCGTCCGACCTCGACCGGGATGAAGCTGCGGCTGATCTGGCGGCCGGCCAGGGACGCGCCGGACGGCCTGGACCGGCTCCGGCACAAGCTCCGCCAGATGATCGACGCGTGGTCGGCCGACGATCGGGCCGCGGTGGGCGCCTTTCTCCAGCAGCGCATCGCCGCCGAGCACGCGGCCAACGAGGCCGCCGGATGGACCGAGGCGCTGACCACAGCGCTGGATTACCGCAAGTGGCATGAGTTCGTCATCCAGCGATATCAGGACGGGCAGTGGCGTCCCGCCAGCGGCCCGGCGTCGGGCGGCGAGCGGGCCCTGGTCGCTTCCGTTCCGCTGTTCGCGGCGGCCTCGGCGCATTACAAGTCCGCGGGCAACCCTTACGCCCCGCGGCTGATCGCGCTGGACGAGGCCTTCGCCGGAGTCGATGACGACTCTCGGGCGAAGTGCCTCGGGCTGCTGGCCACCTTCGACATGGACGTGGTCATGACCAGCGAGCGTGAGTGGGGGTGCTATCCGCAGGTCCCCGGGCTGGCCATCTGCCAGCTATCCCGGCAGGACGGTGTCGACGCGGTGCTTGTCACGCCGTGGCAGTGGGACGGGCGGGAACGCACCCCGGCATCCACATCGGCATCCACATCGACATCCACCCCGGCATTCACCCCGGCATGACCGAGCACCCCGGCGTGACCGAGCCCGACGCCAGGCTGCACCGGCTGCTCGGTGGTGAGCCGGTCGCCTGGCTGGTGCGCCGGGTGCGGGACCGGCTGGAGACCGGACGCCCGCTGACCGGGACGGTTACCTTGCCCGGCGCCACCGCGGAGCAACGGCGCGCGGTGGAACGGCTGACCGGAAGACCGGCCCGGGCCGGGGCGTCGCTGTCGGTGTCGCTCACGGAGGTCGACCGCATCCTGCGCGACAGCGGAAGCGCGGCGGGCGGGCTGGCCGAGGCGGTGACGAGCCTGACCGGTCCGCTGCGCGATCGCAACAGCGAGCGGGCGTCCCTGGCCGCGGCCTGGAGCGCCGCCTTCGCGTCGCTGGACGCCGTCGTGGCTGACCGCGGCGAGCTGGTCTCGTGGCGGGCCTGGCTCGACGCGACCGGCGTGGTGCGCCGTCTCGCCCCGGAGCCCGGTCCGGCGCGGCTGCTCCTCGCCCAGGTGGCGGCGGTTCTCGGGCAGCTACCCTCGCCCGGCATCCCCATCGGCCGGCTGGCCGCCGAGTGCTGCGGTGACGCGCACGCGCTGGACGACGGGCGTCCGGCCGGCACACTGGTGCTGTCGGCGGTCCGCGCGCTAGGCGGGCTGCCATTCGCGGCCGAGGGCGCCGCCGATTCCCGTCGCGCCGCGCTGGCCGCCGCCGGAGTTCACCTCGACGAGCTGTCGTCGCTGGTGCTCTGCCTGGG
>JBOHCO010000924.1:0-2531 GCA_050698895.1 Streptosporangiaceae bacterium | reverse complement strand
GTGAGCAGGGTTGCCTCCGGCCGGCAGCTGAACCGGACCGGGGCAAAAGGTGACGTGCCCAGCCCGGCCGAGACGTGCAGCCAGGCGTCGCCGTCGACCGGGTGATGGTGCAGGCCGCTGGCCCTGGACCGCTCGATGCCGCAGTTGGTGACCAGTGCGCCGAAGCCCGGCAGGCGGAGCTGGCCGCCGTGGGTGTGGCCGGCCAGGAGCAGGTCGAACCCGTCGCTGGTGAACCGGTCGAGTATCTCTGGCTCGGGTGAGTGCAGGACGCCCAGGCGCAGGTCAGCCGCCGGGTCGGCGGGACCGGCGATCGCGTCGTAGCGGGCTCGGTGGATGTGCGAGTCGTCCACCCCGGCCACCTCGATGTCCAGGTCGCCGACCTTGATCCGGCCGCGCTGGTTGTTGGCGTTCAGCCAGCCGGCGGCCTCCAGGCTGTCGCCCAGCTCGGCCCAGGGCAGGTCGGGATGATGCCGCTTGTGGTCGCCTTGCGAGGTACGCCACAGGTACCGGGCGGGGTTCTTGGGCACCGGGGAGTGCAGGTCGTTCGAGCCGTAGACGAACACGCCGGGCCGGTCCAGGAGCGGCCCGAGGGCGTCGAGCAGCGGCTGGACGGCGTCCTTGTGGGCGATGGAGTCGCCGGTGTTGACCACCAGGTCGGGCTCGAGCGCGTCCAGGGACCGGACGAAGGACAGCAGGCGGTGCCGGCCGGGAGTCAGGTGGGTGTCCGAGATATGCAGAAGGCGCAGCGGGCTGGTGCCGGGCGGCAGCACGGGCACCTCGAGCTGGCGCAGGACAAACCAGTTGCGCTCGATGATGGCGCCGTATCCGATGCCGAGGGCGCCTGCGACAGCGGTGGCCCTCAGCAAGGTTCTTGCTCGCATCTATTCATGGTGCCATGGCGCCCGGACTGACCTGGCCGTCGCGCTGGAGCCGTTACCGGTTCGACGGCCGGGCGGCGGGCGGGCAGGATAAGCCTCATGCCGCTGAAGGAACGTCTGCGCGCCGACCTCACCGCCGCGATGAAGGCCCGGGACGAGGTCCGCACCAGGACCCTGCGCATGGCCCTGACCTCGGTCAGCAACGAGGAGGTGGCGGGCAAGGCGGCCCGCGAGCTGAGCGACGACGAGGTGCTCAAGATCCTGGCCAGGGAGGCCAAGCGGCGCCGGGAGGCGGCGGCGGCGTTCCAGGATGCGGGCCGGGACGAGCAGGCGGCGGCGGAGCGGGCCGAGGACGCGGTGCTATCGGACTACCTGCCCGCCCAGCTCAGTGACGCGGAGGTCACCGACCTGGTGGCGACGGCCATCGCCGAGACGGGCGCCTCGGGGATGGCGGCCATGGGCCAGGTCATGAAGACGGTCACGCCGCGGGTCGCGGGGCGCGCCGAAGGCAGCCGCGTCGCGGCCGAGGTCCGCCGCCAGCTTGCTGGCTGAGCAGGTCTCCGGCCACATCGGTCAGCGTCACGCATGTGCGTGACGCACGTGCGCGAGACGTTTCCGCGGAAACGCCCGGAGCCCAGAGCAGCCCCGGCCGCTCCGGGTCAGCCGGACAGGTCAGCCGGACAGGGCCTCGGTGACGAGCGCCTGCCAGGTCTGCGGCCCGACGATCCCGTCCACCCGGAAACCCGAAATCTCGGCGGCCATGGCCCGCTGGAAGGCGCGGACGGCCGTCTCGGTCCGGCGGCCGTAGACGCCGTCAACGTTCAGGGTGTGACCGTTCTTCCCGTTCCGGAAGTTGACCTGGTCCTGCACGGCGCGCACGGCCGGACCCCTGCTGCCGTGCTTGACGGTGACCAGCAGCGCCCGCCAGGTCGCGGCCCTGACCACGCCGGTGGCGGGCAGCTTCTGCGAGCGCTGGAAGGCGATGACGGCCGCCTTGGTGCCGCGCCCGAATGCCCCGTCGACCGATAGCCGGGCCTTATGGGCGTTGAGCAGGTACTGGAGCGAACGGACCGTGACCGGGGGCCAGGTGCCGTTGTGGCCCTGGCGCAGGACCGGCCAGGGTTGCAGGGCCCGGGCCGGAGCGCTGACCGCCTGAGGCATGGCGGCGGACGCGCTCACCACCGATGCCGCATTGGCCGGGATGACCATCCCGCTTCCGAGTGCCGCCGTGAGCGTCCCGCCAGCAACGACCGCGCTGGCCAGGACTTGAGATAGGCGCTTCATGGAACCTCCAGAAAGACGTCTTGGCAGTATGCCTCTCTGGAGCGCGGAAATCACCAGTTGATACAGGCCAAGCCGTTACCGGAAGTGACGGACGGGCCCGGTTCAGCGCGCTGACCCGGCGTCCCGGCCCAGAGCCGGGACGCCGTTAGAACGGTCCGTGTCAGTGGCCGCCACGGCGTCAGTGGCCGCCACCGCCGCCACCGCCGCCTCCGCCAGGTCCGTGGCCGCCTCCGCCGCCGCCGTGGTGCTTGGAGGGCGGCTTGGGCGAGTTGACGCCGCTGCCCGCGGAGTAGAACGGGCTGGTCAGCGGGACGGGCACGAAGTTCTCGACCGGGCCGAGGTCGGCGTGCAGGAACGTGATCTGCCAGG
>JBOHCO010000923.1:0-7833 GCA_050698895.1 Streptosporangiaceae bacterium | reverse complement strand
GGCCAGGGCGTGGTCACCCGCCGCGTGTTCATCTGACCCCGGACCGGACCGGACCGGACCGTACCGGGCCGCGCCGGGCCCGGTCGGCCCGGGCCGAGTCGGCCGAGACGGTCCTAGCCGGACCGGCCGAGCCGAGCCAGATCCAGCCAGCCCCTGACCGGCGGTCATCGAAGCGCTTAGCCTCGCTAAGGGTTCATCTGGCGGTCGGCGGCCGGATCGGCGCTGGAGTGCCGCCAGTACAGCCACGGCGTCCTGGCCGGCTTCACCGCCGGGAAGGTGACCAGGCCGCTGGGCCTGCCCGGCGCCAACGGCCTCGGCCAGGTCGCCTGCGGGCCCGGCCTCACCGGCTGCGTCAGCGTCGGCGCCGCCCTGACCAGGTAACCACCTTGGAATATGAACAACGGCCAGCTGAGCCCAGTTGGCCGTTGTTCATATTCATGCTGGTCAGCTAGCGCGGGCCGGGGACCTTCTCGGCCAGGCCGGCCTCGGTCACGTCGCCGGCGGGCGGCCCGGGGCCGGCGGCGGTGGCGGGCACCGGCGCCGGGGGCCGGCCGATCAGCTCGATCAGGCCCAGCACGACCAGCAAGAGCACCACGATCACGATCACCACCGCGGCCGTCGGCCGCCCCCAGAACACGAAGACCAGCGCGGCCACCGCCACTGCCCCGATGCGCAGGACCCGGCGGTGGGCGTAGGCCCAGCGGCCGACCGGGCCGGTGCTGACGCCGGCCGCCTCGCCGCGCTCCCGGGCCCAGCGCAGCCCGCCGGCGATGCCCTGGCGGGCCCGCACCGCGGTCACCGGCGGCCCGGTGAAGAACGCGCCGACCGCGATGACCAGGCCCGCCACCAGCAGCGTGCGCAGCCCGGCCCGGATGAACCGGACCAGGGTGTCGAACAGCACCGCGGCCGCGTTAGCGGGCAGCCTGCTGTTCGGCACGCTGTTGAGGTACACGGTCCTGAAGATCAGCAGGCTCGCGCCCAGGACGAGCATCGACCCGGCCAGGCCCAGCCCGGCTCCGATCAGGGCCCGCCGGTGGCGGCGGGCGACGTAGACGCCGGCGGCCAGCAGGACCAGGGTCAGGATGGGCAGGACGATCTTGAGGTCGTTGATCAGCCGGTAGCCGGTCTGGGCCTTGACCAGGTACTTAGCCGAGAACAGCTCGAAGGTCGGGTTGACTGGCGGCAGGCGGTTCACGATCGTCAGCCCGGGGCGGCCAGGTCGCGCTTCACGACGTCGATGAACGGGCCCAGGCCCAGGGTGACCTGGCCGTTCTTGATCGTGATGGCGCCGTTGCCCTGGCCGGACAGGGCCTTGACCAGCTGCGCGTGGGCGACGGTATTGAGCCGGTCCCAGGCCCGGGCGAAGGCCGGGCTGGTCACGATCTTGTGCACCTGGGCGTGGATGAACCCGGTGACGGACGAGATCGACGGCCCGAAGTTCTTCAGCAGCGTCCCGGCCCGGGGCAGCCCGTGGCTGGTCAGGGCGGAGGCCGCGGAGTTGGCGTAGGCGGTCACGTCCAGGCGCGAGCTGACCTGGGCGGTGATCTTGTCGGTCAGCGTGCTGGTGATGGCCGGGTCGCGGATCAGCGGGGCCATGTTGGCCACGTAGCGGCTGGTGTCGGACACCTGGTTGGCCGTCCACACGGCCAGCACGGACACCGGGGCCAGCACGCAGCCCAGCACGATGAGCACGGTGGCCACCGGCCCGCGCCAGCCGACTCGGCGGCGGGGCCGGGCGGCCGGCGCGCGGCGCAGCTCGCTGACCTCGGCGCGGAGCCGCTCGAGCTCGGCTCGCTCGGCTGAGGTCAGCTCCGGCTTCCCTCCGGCCGGGCCGAGCCCGCCGTCAGGCATCTGACACCCTCGTCCTCCCCCCGGGGAGTGCAGCGTCCTGCGCGCTGCCTCGCGACGCATCACCCCTGACGGGTGACCAGGTCCTGGCCCTGGCGGGGTAGATGTGGAGAGCAGATCACGCCGCCGAGCGCCGCGCTGGCTGCCGACAGAGGGGGAACAGAGCCATGGCCGACCTGATTGCCATCGGATACCCGGACGAAACGACCGCCGACGCCGCCGCCGGAGAGGCCCGGCGCCTGGCCAAGGACCTGATCATCCAGCCCGACGCGATCGCCGTGATCGTCCGGGACAAGGATGGCGAGTACCACGTCCACACCAACCAGCACGCCGTGGGGGCCGGGACGAGCTGGGGCATGCTCTGGGGGTTCCTGTTCGGCCTGCTGTTCTTCGTCCCGGTGCTGGGCATGGCCATCGGCGCCGGGATGGGCGCGCTGATGGGCAAGCTGACCAAGACCACCATCGACAAGCAGTTCCGCGACCAGGTGCGCGACATGGTGAAGCCGGGCACCTCGGCGCTGTTCCTGATGCTGGAGAAGGTGACCCCGGACAAGGCCGTCGAGGCCATGAGCCAGTACGGCGGCACCGTGCTGAAGACCTCGCTGTCCAAGCAGGACGAGCAGGAGCTGCAGGACGCCCTGCACGGCCAGCACGCGAACGCCTAGCCGCCGGCCGTCCGTCTCGCCCGCCGCGGGGACCGCGTGAGTCCGATTGACCCGCTCAGCCGTCTGCGCTCGGCGGGCCGGCGGGTGACCGACCCCATGGAAGCGCTCGCCCAGCAAGTCGCCGAGCGCGTCGTCGGCCTCGTCGCCACCGCGCTGGATGTCAACGCGCTGGTGGCGCGGGTCGACATGAACGCGCTGCTGAGCCAGGTCGACCTGAACGCGCTGCTATGCCGCATCGACATGAACGCGCTGCTGGCCCGGGTCGACCTGGACGAGGTGCTGCGGCACGTCGACGTGGACGCCGTGCTGGACCGGGTCGACGTGAACAAGGTCGCCGAGCGCATCGACATGGACGAGCTGGTCGAGCACACTGACCTCGGCGCCGTCATCGCCCGGTCCTCCGGCGGGATGGCCACCGAGGCCCTGGACGCCGCCCGCAGCCAGGCGGTCGGCCTGGACCAGCTGGTCGACCGCTGGGTCGGCCGGCTGCTGCGGCGCCGGCGTCCCGGCCCGGCCGGCCCGCCCGCGCTCACCGGGCCGCCCGGGCTGCCCGGCGACCCGGCCGGGTCCCCGGCCAGCCCGTGAGCACCCGGCCGGCCCACTGGGTCACCCTGCAGGGCCAGTACGCGGGTTCGGCCTCCCGGTTCCTGGCCTACGCCATCGACCTGGCCGTCAGCACCGCCGTGTTCACGCTGGCCATCGCCGGCATCTCGTTCGTCATCGACACCGTGACCAGGCACGCGATCACCTGGACCACCGGATCCGGGGTCGTCACCACGGTGGTCTTCGCGGCCTGGCAGTTCTTCTACTTCGGCTACTCGTGGGCGGCCAGCGGCAAGACCTTCGGCATGGCCGTGCTCGGGATCCGCGTGGTCCGGGCCGACGGCCGGCCCGCCGAGCCCTGGCGGGGCGTGCTGCGCGCGCTGGTGTTCCCGCTCAGCTTCCTGTTCCTCGGCCTGGGCTTCGTCGGCATCCTGGTCCAGCCCGAGCACCGCGCCCTGCACGACCTCATCGCGGGCACCGCCGTCATCTACGCCTGGGACGCCCGGGCGGCCCGGCTCCGGTTCCTGGCCCGCGAGTCGGAGACCGGCCAGCCGTCGGCCCGGCAGCGGGCCCAGGTGCCGTGACCGGGAGCCCGTGAGCCCGGCTCAGGCGGGCTTGCGGCCCACCCCGCCCCACTGGATGTTCGGCGTGCTGGCGGCGGCCTGACCCACGGGCGGGCGCCACTGATGCTTGGGCACCAGCCCCGGCTCGATCAGCTCGAAGCCGTCGAACAACCGCAGCACCTCGGCCCTGGGCCGCGGCCAGATCCGCTCGCTGGCCTGCTCGTACACCGCCACGGCCCGGGCCAGCGCCTGCTTGTCAGGGAAGAAGTCGGTGCCGATGTGCGAGACGGCCAGGTAGCTGCCCGGCGCGACGCCATCGCGGAGCGCCGCCACGATCCCGGCCGGGTCGTCGGCGTCGGACAGGAAGTGCAGGACCGCGAACAGCACGATGGCCACCGGCTGGCTCAGGTCCAGGTGGGCCCGGACCTCCGGCGCGGCCAGCAGGTCGGCCGGACGGCGCAGGTCGCCGCGGACCATGACGCTCCGGTCGCTGACCGTCAGCAGCGCCCGGCCGTGGGTCACCACCACCGGGTCGTAGTCCGCGTAAAGCACCCGGGCGTCGGGGTTGACCTCGTGCGCGATCTCGTGGACGGCGCCCTGCGTCGGGAGCCCGACCCCGATGTCGAGGAACTGCGTGATGCCCGCCCCGGCGGCCAGGTAGCGGACGACCCGGCGCAGGAACCGCCGGTTCTCCACGGCCGCCCGGCGCAGCCCGGGCACCAGCGCCAGCACCTGCTCGGCGGCGATCCGGTCGGCCTCGAAGTTGTCCTTGCCGCCCAGGTAGTAGTCGTACATCCGGGCCACGTTCGGCGCCGACACGTCCAGTCCCAGCGGGGCAGTGCCCTGCATCCCGGTCACCGGGCCAGCCTAAGGCCGCGCGCGGCCTTGAGGGTGGCTGCCGGCCGGCACCGGCACGTGCCGGTCCGACAGCTCCCCCGGGCGCAGGCGCGCATAAAGCGATTTTTAACATAGGTTGGAGTGAATTTTCGAGATCCTCGAAGCAAGAGGTTTCTCAGCCGACCCGCCTCCCGCCCGTCGCTGCTAGCGGTTACGGCACTTCGCCGCGGCTTCGGGCGTGCGATGGGCCACCGGACAGTTGCCGTGCCGGTAGGCCGGGGCGCGGCCCTTGCGCCGGGCACCGGACTTGCGCTTCCGCCCCGAGCGCAGGGAGGTCGCCACGCTTCGCTCCACGCCGTAGACGGCATTGTCCAGCGGGTGCATCGCCCGGCTGGCCTTCTTCACGACCTTGGGCGTGGCGGCGCGCCTGACGGTGCGCACCGGGTGTGCGGCCCGGCGAACGCTGCGCGGCACCAGCAGCCTGGAAAAGAATCCCACCCCTGAGCCCTCCCTCGATGGCAGCGGGCTCCCTGGCGTCCCGCCTGCCGCTAGACAGACGCCTCAGCCAGCCAGCACGTTCACCCTCGGCGCAAATCGGGCGGGCCTGACGGCCCGGCAGGGCGGACCGGCCCGTGCGCCCCTAGCTAGTTCCTCGAATGACGGAACGGCACGCTGACGGTGATGGCGTCGGGGAACCAGCGCGCGCCGCCGCGGGCCTGCGGGCTGCCGCAGGTGACCTGCAGGTAGCGCATGGCGGTGCCGATGCCCAGCAGCTGGTCGCCGGGCGGGAAGCCGTAGCTGTCCCGGATGACGTACCTGAGCGTGCCGGCGTAGCGGTGGCTGGTGATCGTGCCCGCGCCGCTGAGGTCCAGGCCCTGGGTGCCGCGGAAGCTGAGGTACAGGTCCTGCGACGAGCCGGGGACGGCGAACAGCACCGGTGTCAGCGCGGAGCTGGGCAGCCGCACGCTGGTGTGCCCGGCCCGAAGGCGGGCCAGGACCTCGACCTGGACCCGGCGGTTCAGGGCCCGGAACGGGCGGCTGGCCCTGGCCTGGCGCGCGATCGGCGACCGGGGCCCGAACCGTACCGGCGTTCCGGTGCCGGCCAGGAAGTGGCCCAGCAGCTGGGCCGCGACCGGCGCCCCGGCGATGGTGAACCCGGCCGCGGCGGTGTCGCCCAGAGTCACGTCGCTGCGCAGCACCCTGGGCCGGCAGGCCGCGGTGGCCCGGGCGCGGGTGTCCTGGCTCGAGTTGGGCTCGACGGGAAAGGCGCCGCTGACGATGAAGCGGCCAGGCGGGAGCCGCGGCCGGGTGGTCCGGGACGGGGCCGGCCGCTTCGGGTCGGCGGTCGGATGGCCGGGGGCGCCGTTCGTGTGCGCGGCCGAGCAGCCGCCCGCCAGCAAGGCTGACGCGAGCACGAGAATGATCTTCCGGGGGGAGGGCATCAGGCCCATCCTCTCGTACCGGGTCGGGTGGTCCGGAGCTGGTCGCCGGGGAGGAGAGGGCTGGTTGGAGCCGGTTTAGAGTAGTACTCTAAAAAGTCGTCTCCGGGCCGGGTCGCATGTCCAGCCCCAGTGGGACATGCGGCCCGGCTCGCGGGCCGAGGGCGGCGGGGGCCGCACCATCAGCGAGTGAGGCACAGGCATGGCCGCATGGAACGCCGGGCCCGAACTGGCGCCCGGCCCGTTCGAGCCGCTCAGCAGGCTGGAGCTGCTCGTGCTCTCGGCCAAGCTCCGCAACGGGAGCGGCCGGGCCCGCCAGGCCGCGCTGCGCTCGCGGTCGTTCCCCGAGATCTGGGCCATGGTCCGGCTCAGCAACCACCTCGCGGACCTCGGCCACGAGGTCAGTCACGCGCTGAGCAGGCACTAAGCGGACCCGAGCTCCGAGCGGGCGGTTTCGAGGGCGAGCTCGGTCAGCCGCTCCGGGGACAAGTCGGGCATCTGCCGCAGGAACAGGATCGACAGCCCGTCGAGCACCGCGCAGAACCGGAGCGGGAAGTCGCTGGCCGGATCCGGGGCCCGGAACTGGCCGGCGCGCACGCCGTCGGCGACGATCGCGGCCAGGTCCGTGCGCCAGGGGCTCATCAGCTTGTCCAGGAACCCGCTGACCTCGGTGCTGTGCGGGGCCCTCGCCCAGGCCTCCATCCACATGATCCAGACCGGGTCGGCGAGGCTGGACGGCAGGTAGAGTTCCACGAACTGCTCCAGCTGGGGCCACCCGGCCGGGGTAGCGGGCAGGCTGGCCCGGCGCTGCCTGGTCTCCTCGTCCTCCCGCCAGGCCAGGGTCTCCAGCAGGATGTGCTCCATGGAGGTGAAGTAGTACATCACCTGGCCCGAGCTCATCCCGGCCCGCTCGGCGATCCCGGCCAGGCGGACCCGGTCGATGCCGGCCTCGGTGATCAGGTCGAGCGAGGCCTGCAGGATCCGGTCCCGGCTGCGGCGCCCGGCCGTGGTGCGCCCGGCGGTAGCCCGCCCGGCGGCAGTTCGGTCAGCGGCAGTTCGGTCAGCGGCGGCACGGTCAGCGGCGGCACGGCCATTCTCCCGCCGTGCCGCCCCGGGCGCGGCGGGCCAACTCGGGCTGGCCGGTGATCCGCTCATGACCTGCGCATCGTCTCAGGTGCCAGTTTCGGCTGCCAGCAACAGTGCGGCCGAGTCTAGCCCGCCGGCGCGAAGCCGAACCGGGCCACCTGGGCCGGGCCGCCGGCGAAGACGGTGATCCGGCTGATCCCGGCCGGCGTGACGGTGAGGACGGCGACCCCGAGGGCCTGGCGGCCCCCGCCGGCGTCGCGATACCAGGCGGCCACGGCGGGCTGGCCGTTGGCCAGCGTCGGGGCCATCAGCCAGTCACCGGGCGAGCCGACCACGTGCCCGAGGTAGCGCAGGCACCGCACGCGGCCGGAGAACCAGGTCCTGGTGCCGACCATCTCCAGCGCGGCGTCGGCGCGCAGCGCTCGCTCCAGCGCCGTGGTGTCGGCGTGCTCGAACCCGGCGATGTAATCCTCGAGCAGGGCCCGGGCCCGCGGCTCGGTGGGCTCGATGACGTCGTCGGGGGCCGGCGCGGCCTCCTCGAGCCGGGCCCGGGCGCGCTGCAGGGTGCTCTTGACGGCGGCGGTCGAGGTGGCGAGCATGGCCGCCACCTCGGCCGCGGGAAAGCCGAGCACCTCCCGGAGCAGGAGCACGGCCCGCTGCCGCGGCGGCAGGTACTGCAAGCTGGCGACAAGCGCCAGCCGCAGGCCCTCGCGGGCGGTCACGATGGCCGCGGGATCGGCCGAGTCGGGCAGCACCGCGGCGTCCGGGATGGGCTGGAGCCAGGGCAGGCCGGGCTCGGCCGGGCCGGGCGGGGCGTCGGGGTCGTCGGCCGGGGCGCCCAGGCCGGAGGGC
>JBOHCO010000922.1:0-3898 GCA_050698895.1 Streptosporangiaceae bacterium | reverse complement strand
AGTACCAGGCGGCCTGCTCGGCCTGAATGGCTCTGGGCACCAGGCCGGTGCCCAGCAGCCGGTCGGCGTAGGCGTTGTAAACGGTGCCCCAGGTCCCGTCGTCACGATCGTCGCGGTCGTAGGCCAGGTCCAGGTGCCGGCCGTCGGGATCCCTGGCGTGGGCCAGCCAGAAAGACATGTACCGGCGGGCTATGCGGGCATAGTGCCCGTGGTCGCCCGCGGTCGCGATCTGGCCCATGGCCGCGATGGCGATGATTCCCTTGAGGGCCAGGTTGACGCTGTGGGCGATGCGCCCCTCGATGCCGTCGTTATGGCCGGTCGCGTCCGGGTAGGCCGAGCCGAGGTCGTGCTCGGCGTAGCGGCGGGGCCAGCCGCCTGCTTCGGCGTAGGCCAGCAGCGGCTCCAGCAGGTGGCCGAGGTAGGCCGGGTCGGCGTACAGCCAGGCCGGAGAGGCCGGATACAGGACGTCGACGGTGGAGACGTTGCCGTCGCTCGAGATCTCCTTGAGGAAGGCCCAGGGCCTTCCGTGCGGTCCGGCGACCAGCTCGGCGCCGCCGTAGGCCTGGCGCAGGGAGATGGCGCACAGTCCCGCGTATGCCTCGCCGCCGGCGGCCCTGGCATCGGCGGTGATGCGGGAGTCCAGCTGGTCCGCCCGGCCGCGGGCGGCGGTGACGTCGGCGCTGAAGAAGCCGAGCATCTCCCGCCAGCCGGGGAAATACGCCGTCCAGAGCGGCGCCAGGCCGCGGCCGAGGTAGCTGACCGCGGGCGTGCGGACCTGCCCGATGACCAGCGGCACGGTCGCGGGCGCGGCGGACACGCGGCCCAGGTCGGCCGAGAAGGCGAAGACCGGCCGGTCGTGGCCGATCGCCCGGTACCTCGTATCGCTGCCGTTGGTCAGCTGGCCGTGACTGACGAATCGCCGCCGGACCGCCCTGTCCGGCCCGGACTGGAACCTCAGCCCGGCCGCCCGCGGCGTCGCCCAGATCACCGTTCCCCACCCGGCCAGCTGACCTGCTCGCTGAGCGGCTGCGGCCGGCCCGGCTGCACGGTCCACGCCTGCAGGTCGCCGGCCGCGGACGGGACCCGGGACGGTGCCCAGCGGATGAGGTTTGCGTCGGAGCCGCCCGCCCACTCCCCCGAGATGTCCAGGTAGACCTGCACGTGATGCGGCTGGCCGTCCGCGCTGGCGACGGTCAGGAGCACGTAACTCAGCGGGATCGACTGGGCCCGCAGGTCGCCCGGCTCGACCGGCGAGAGGAACTCGGCCAGGAGCCGGATGCCGCCTCCCTCGAGATGGAACCGGGACCGGGTGGGAGTGGTCTCGAGCAGCGACTGGCGCAGCGCCGGCCCGGATCCTTCCGGGGCGCCCGCGAACACGTAGGGGACCCCGTCGACCCGCACGATGCCGGCCAGCTGCGTCCGGCGGCCGTTCCAGAACGTCGGCCAGGTCCCCGGCAGCGTCGTGCCGGGCAGCCAGGTGCTCAGGTACGGCCCGCGGACGGCCAGCGGGACGGCGGGCGGCCGGATCGGACGGGTGACCGAGGGTGCCGGGCCGCCTGACCGGACGACCGTGGCGACCGCGGCCCCGGTGCCGGCTGCCGCGACGACGGCGCCCGAGGCCAGCAGGAAGCTGCGCCGGCTGCGCGGCTCAGCGGGCGCGGCCGGGAATCGCCGGGCTGATGGCGGCATTCCGGTCATGCGTGAGATCATCCCGAACTATGCGCAAAGACCTGCGGGAATCCCCTGAATACGCCGCCGTCGCCGAGCATGTCCGGCGGCTGCACGAGCCCGCTTTCGGCCGGCCGCATCAGGTCACCGACCTGGCCGCGACGTCCGACGCCAGCCGCGTCGTGGTGACGGGATCGGTCTATGACGAGCTCGACGGGCTGCCCCGCACCGCCCTGTACGAGGTCCGGGACGGCGAGCTGCGCGCGCTGACCTCCGGGGGCGGGTCGGCCAGGGCCGCGCGGCTCTCGCCGGACGGGTCCGCCCTGGCCTTCCTGTCCGACCGGGCCAAGGCCGAGGTGTTCCAGCTCTACCTGCTGGCCGACGACCAGCTCGGCGAGGCCCGGCCGGCGCCCGCGGTCCCCGGCACGGTCGAGTACCTGGCCTGGTCGCCCGACGGCAGCCGGATCCTGCTCGGGGTGGCCGGGCTCGGCGCGGAGATGGCCGACGCCCAGGGCTCGGGCACGGCCGCCGCGAGCGAGTCCGACCTGCCGTCCTGGTATCCCGAGGTCGAGGCCGGGACGCCCGAGGACGCCTGGCGCAGCCTGTGGCTCTACACCCCGGCCTCCGGCGAGCTGGCCCAGGCCTCACCCGACGGGCTGAACGTCTGGGAGGCGGCCTGGTCCGGCCCCGGCCACGTGCTGGCCATCACCAGCCAGCAGCCGAGCGAGGACGACTGGTACTCCGCGGTGCTCAGCCGGCTCGACCTCGCTACCGGTGAGGTGACCGAGCTGCTGCGCAGCGATGTCCAGCTCGGGCTGCCCGCCGGGACCACCGACGGAACGAGGGCCGCCGTGGTCCAGGCCGCCTGCAGCGACCGGTGGATCGTGGCCGGCGACCTGATCCTGCTGGACCTGGCCGCCGGCACCAGGTGCGCCGTGGACACCGCCGGGACCGACGTCACCGCGGTCCAGTGGATCGACGGGACCCGGCTCGGCTACGTCGGCCAGCGCCACCTGGACAGCGTGGCCGGCATCGCCGACGCCGGGGACGGGCCCCTGCCTCCGGCGATCACCGCCAAGGAGCTGGCCGCGTCCGCGCAGTCGTGGGCGAGCTGGTTCTACCCGGCCGGCGCCTTCACCGCCGACGGCCGCGTCATCGTGATCCGGGACGACTACGACACTCCGCAACAGATCGCGGTCGTGGGCGCGGGTGCCGACCAGATGCTGGCCTCCCTGGCCCACGAAGGCACCGACTACATCCGGTCGGTCGCGGGCTCAGCGACCAGCGTGAGCTGGAACGCCCCCGACGGGACCGTCATCGAGGGCATCCTGTGCACGCCCCCGGGAGAAGGGCCGTTCCCGCTGGTCCTGCACGTCCACGGCGGCCCGATCGGGGCCTACCAGCGGAACTGGTCGATGCGTGACTACGCCGTCCCGCTGCTGGTCGCCCGCGGGTACGCCGTCCTGCACCCCAACCCGCGCGGCAGCTCGGGGCGGGGCCAGGAGTTCGCCGCGGCGGTCGTCGGCGACATGGGCGGCGCGGACACCCACGACTACCTGTCCGGGATCGACGCCATGGTCGAGCGCGGCATCGCCGATCCAGCCCGGATCGGCACCATGGGCGTCAGCTACGGCGGGTTCATGTCGGCCTGGCTAGTGACCCAGGATCAGCGGTTCAAGGCCGCCGTGGCCGGCTCGCCGGTGACCGAGTGGTACAGCTTCACGTTCACGACCAACATCCCCCGCTGGGGACTGTGGTTCCTGGACAACGCCGATCCCGAGGAAATCGGCAACCAGGTGCACACACGCAGTCCGGTTATGCACGCGAGCAAGGCCAGGACGCCGACCCTGCTCACGGCGGGCGCGAAGGACCGGTGCACGCCGGTCGGCCAGGCCAGGGAGTTCTACCAGGCACTGATCAGTCATGGCGTCGACTCCGAATTGGTGATCTACCCCGGGGAAGGACACGGCGTCAGCCAGTTCCCGGCCATCACTGATTACCTGACCCGGCTCGTGACCTGGTTCGAGAGGTACATGCCGGCGTGATCTCGCGTGCGTGCCGGTGGCCTGTTCGGGCACGGCCCCGACGCCGACCCGCAGGACCTCATAACGGCTCAGGCGGTGACTTGCGCACTGGACGCCAACCAGCGCGAGTTCCTCCGGAACCGTCAAGGCGGTCATCGTGCGACTGCCCGACGATCTGCGGCGGCAGGGCTTCGCGCTGATGTTCG
>JBOHCO010000921.1:0-8379 GCA_050698895.1 Streptosporangiaceae bacterium | reverse complement strand
GCGCTAGCCGGCCCGCCGGGCTGACCCGCCGGGCTCAGCCGGGCTGAGCCGACCGGGCTCCCCGGGCCCGGCAACGGGCCGCGGCCCATCGTCTACAGCCCCAGGAGCCGGGCCGCGTTGTCGTGGCAGACGGCGCGCAGCCAGGGCGTGCCCAGGCCGAGCCGGGCCAGCGCCGCTAGCTGGTGGATGTAGGCGTAGGGGATGTTGGGGAAGTCGCTGCCCAGCAGGATGCGGTCGCCCATGGCGGCCAGCCTGGGCACCAGCTCGGGCGGGAACGCCGCGGCCGCGCTGAAGAAGTCGGTGAACGCCATCGTCGTGTCGAGGTGCAGCCGGGGGTAGCGGACGGCCAGCTCCAGGAACTCGCCGTACTCGGGCGCGCCCAGGTGCGCGATGATCGCGACCAGCCCCGGGTGCCGGGCCAGCACCTCGCCGAACGGCCCGGGCCCGGTGAACCGGCCCGGATGGGGCCCCGATCCGCAGTGCACGACGACGGGCAGGCCGACCTCGGCCAGCTGGCCCCACACCGGGGTGAGCAGCTCATCGCGCGGGTCGTAGCCGCCGACCTGCACGTGAGCCTTGAACACCCGGGCACCGGCGCCGATGGCGGCCGCGACGTAGTCGGCGGCGGCGGGCTCGGGAAAGAACGTGGCGCTGTGCACGGCATCGGGCGTACGGGCGGCGAACTCGGCCGACCAGTCGTTGAGCCAGGCGGCCATGTCCGGCTTGTGGGGATACGACAGCGCGGTGAACCGGCGGACGCCGAACGCGCGGAGGAGGGCCAGGCGGTCGGCTTCGGGGAGCCGGTAGGCGATGGGCCACGGCGCGCCGGACCGGCCGTCCTCGAAGAACGCCCACACCTTGGCCAGGACGTTGTCCGGCATGAAGTGGGTGTGCACGTCGATGAGGCCGGGCAGGCCGAGCTCCCGCCAGAACGCGACGACCTCCGGCGCCTCGGCCGCCTGGGGCACTGGTCCTGAGGCGCGTGCGTCAGCGGGCCCGGTCACGGGGCTTAGTCTGCCAGCCCCACTCAGGGTCGCCCGTGCGGGCCATTCGCCATCGGCATCACTAGGTATTTCCGGCAAGTACGGCCAAGTGAGTCACCGATCGGTAAGGTCCCGGCCAACTGGGACCGGGCGGAGGCAGCATAGGGCCGTGATCGCCATCCTCGTCCGGGTGTTCTCGGCCCGGCACCGGCGCAATATCGCCATCCTGCTGGCCAGCGCGGTCGCCTGCGTGCTGCTCGGCGGGGCGCTGTTCGCCGCCACCCAGCACTTGCCGGTCACCACGGGCTGGTACTGGGCGATCACCACCGCGACGACCGTGGGCTACGGCGACGTGACGCCCAAGAACGCGGCAGGCCGGATCATCGCCTCGGCCACCATGCTGACCACCATCCCGCTGCTGGCCTCGGTCTTCGCGCTCGCGACCGGCCGGGCGGCCGCGGAAGGACTGCGGAGGATCATGGCCATGAGCAGCCGAGCGCCCGACGGGGTCTTCCGCCTGGTCATCGGGACCAGTCCGATGATGCCCGCCATCCTGGACGAGCTGGCCCGGGCCGACATACCGGTGGTGTTGGTGGCGGACGTGGACGTGGACACCGTGGAGCGCAAGTTGCACCTGATCCGGGGCGACCCGACCCACGAGGCCACGATCCGCAAGGCCCGGCCGCAGGAGGCCGAGCAGGCCCTGGTAACCGGCGCCTCCGACGGGGACGTGCTGGTCAGCGCGGTCCTGCTGCGCAAGCTGGCCCCGGACCTGACGATCACGGCGCTGGTCGCCTCGGCCGGGGTCCGGGCCGCGCTGGGCGACCTGGGCATCCAGCAGACGGTGTCGGCCCACGAGCTGATCGCGGGCACGCTGGCCAAGAGCCTGGAGGCGCCGCACGCCGCCGACATGATGGTCCACCTGGTCGAGTCGCCTAAGCACAAGCTGACCGAGGTCGACGCCGGCGCCCTGGCCGGCAAGCTGCTCAGCGCGGTCCGCGACGAGCGCGACGACCTGGTGCTCGGCCTGGTGCACGACGGGAAGTTCATCCTCGGCGTGGGCGAGGACCCCGTGGTGGCGGCCGGCGACCGGCTGCTGATGGCGATCCCGGATCAGGCGGGCCGCTCGGTGCGCCTGTAGCACCCCACCCGGTAGCCAGCGGGGTGGTCGCGGGAGCGTCCGGGTGGCCCCGGGGCGCGGTCAGCGGGAGACTCGACAGGTGAGCAGCCGGATCAGGACCGCGGTGCGCGTCGAGGGCATCGTCCAGGGCGTGGGCTTCCGGCCGTTCGTCTACGCGCTGGCTACCGGCCTCGGCCTGGGCGGGCTGGTCGGCAACGACATGGACGGAGTGTTCGCCGAGGTCGAGGGAGACGCCGACGCCGTCGATCGGTTCCTGGTCCTGCTCGAGCAGCAGGCGCCGCCGCTGGCCCGCATCGAGCGGGTCACCACCTCTGACCTGCGGCCGACCGGATCGGCGGAGTTCGCCATCGCGGCCAGCGCGGCGACCGGGGCGGACGGAGCCGCGCAGCGCCGGACGCTGGTGTCGGCCGACACCGCGACCTGCGCCGACTGCCTGGCTGAGCTGGCCGACCCGGCCGACCGCCGGTTCGGCTACCCGTTCATCAACTGCACCAACTGCGGGCCGCGTTTCACCATCGTCCGGGACGTGCCCTACGACCGGGCGCTGACCACCATGAGCGGCTTCGCCATGTGCGACCGGTGCGCGGCCGAGTATCACGACCCGGCCGACCGCCGGTTCCACGCCCAGCCGGTCTGCTGCCCGGCCTGCGGGCCGCGGCTGACGCTGCTGGACGCCGCCGGGGCCGCGTGCTCTGCCGCAAACCCCGGCACCGACCCGATCGCGGCCGCCGCGGCCGTGCTCCGGGCCGGGCAGGTGCTGGCGGTGAAGGGCCTCGGCGGCTACCACCTGGCCGTTGACGCCGCCAGCGAGCCCGCCGCGGCGGCACTGCGCGGCCGCAAGCACCGCGAGGACAAGCCGTTCGCGGTCATGGTGGCCGATGTCGCGGCCGCGCGCGAGCTGGCCGAGGTGGACGACACGGCGGCGGCTCTGCTGGCCAGCCCCCGGCGCCCGATCGTCTTGCTGCCGCGCC
This sequence comes from Streptosporangiaceae bacterium, assembly GCA_050698895.1. Taxonomy (GTDB): domain Bacteria; phylum Actinomycetota; class Actinomycetes; order Streptosporangiales; family Streptosporangiaceae; genus DASUBV01. Next base: position 5,284 of record JBOHCO010000921.1, on the reverse strand, counting down.
GCGAGGACGCCGCCTCAACCGCCACCTCAAACCTGGCCTCAACCGCCACCTCAAACGCCGCCGCCGGCCCCATCGCCCCGTCCGTGGCGCCGGGAAACCGTCAGCTCGGCGTCATGCTGCCCTACACTCCGCTGCACCACCTGCTGCTCCGCGCGTTCGCCGGGCCGATGGTGCTGACCAGCGGCAACGTGTCCGATGAGCCCATCGCCTACCGGGACGCCGACGCGCTGGAGCGGCTGGCCGGCATCGCCGACGCGTTCCTCGTCCACGACCGGGCCATCCACATCAGGACCGACGATTCCGTCGTCCGGGCCTTCCGCGGCCGGGAGAGCGTGCTGCGCCGGTCCCGCGGCTACGCCCCGGAGCCGCTGACAGTGCCGGTGACCTTCGCCCGGCCGGTGCTGGCCTGTGGCGCCGAGCTCAAGAGCACCTTCTGCCTGGGCCGCGGCGGGCACGCGTTCGTCTCCCAGCACATCGGGGACCTGGAGAACGCCGAGACGCTGGCCTCGTTCACCGAGGGGATCGCGCACTTCCAGCGACTGTTCGACATTCATCCGAAACAAGTGGTGCATGACCTGCATCCGGACTACCTCTCGACCAAGTACGCGCAGGACCTGACGGGCGTGGAACTGATCGGCGTCCAGCACCACCACGCCCACATCGCCTCCTGCCTCGCGGACAACGGCGAGACCGGGCCGGTCATCGGGGTGGCGTTCGACGGCACTGGCTACGGGCCGGACGGCACCATCTGGGGCGGGGAGTTCCTGCTCGCCAGCCTGGCCAGCTTCGAGCGGGCGGGGCACCTGGCGCCGGTGCCGATGCCCGGCGGGGCGGCGGCCATCCGCCAGCCCTGGCGGATGGCGGCCAGCTACCTGGCCGCCGCGGGGCCGGTGCCCGACGGCCTGGACGTGATGACCCGCAACCAGCCGTCCTGGGCGGCGGTGCTGACGATGGCGCGGCGCGGGATCAACGCCCCGGCCACCTCCAGCGCCGGGCGGCTGTTCGACGCCGTGGCCGCGCTGCTTGGCGTGCGTGATGCGATCCGCTACGAGGGCCAGGCGGCCATCGAGCTGGAGCAGCTAGCGGACCCGGCGGTCGTCGACTGGTACCCGGCGCGGGTGGAGGACCGGGACCCGTTGCGGATCATGGGCTCGGATCTGGTGCGGGCCGCCGCGGACGAGCTGGCCGCCGGGGTCGCCCGCCCGGTCATCGCGGCCCGGTTCCATAACGGCGTAGCGGCGGCCATCAGCCGCGTCTGCGCCGAGCTGCGGGACCGGTCCGGCCTGGGCACGGTGGCGCTGTCCGGCGGCGTGTTCCAGAACCTGCTGCTGACCGAGCGGGTGGCCGGGCAGCTCGCCGACCGCGGGTTCCGGGTGCTGGTGCATCACCGGGTGCCGTGCAATGACGGCGGGATCAGCCTGGGCCAGGCCGTGGTGGCGGCGGCGCGGACGGCACCTGGCTGAGCCGCGCCCGCAGCAGGCCGAAGGCCACCGCGCCGAGCGCGACCAGCGCGAGTCCGGCGCCGAGCCATGGCCACGGGCTCCATTCGGTCGTGCAGGACTGGCCGCCGGAGGCGCTGGTGGTGCAGACGTCGCCGGGGCCGCCGCGGTTGAGGTAGGCGACGACCAGCGGGACGAGCCCGAGCCCGGAGACGGCGCCGAGCGCGGCGATGGTCCGGCCGCCGGGCCACACCAGCAGCACGATCAGGGCGCCTATGACGAGGGGAAGGACGAACAGGCCGATGCTGAGCACCCCGAGCAGGGCCACGCACCAGCCTGCCCCGACCGCGGCCCAGGCGAAGAACGGCCAGATCCGCGGGCGCGGCGCGGTCACGATGGCCATGCCCTCAGCGTGACCCCGGGCCGCTAGTCGGGTGGTACCGGGGTGCGGCGCCGCAGCCAGTCGTACCAGGCGTCCATGCCGTCGCCGGTGGTGGCCGACACCTGGAGCAGCAGCGCGTCCGGGGTGACCTTGCGCAGCCCGGAGGAGTACTGGCGGACGTCGAAGTCGATGTAGGGGAGCAGGTCGATCTTGTTCAGCAGAACCAGGTCGGCCTGCCGGAACATGTGCGGGTACTTGAGCGGCTTGTCGGCGCCCTCGGTGGTCGACGCGAGCACCACCCTGGCCTGCTCGCCCAGGTCGAACAGGGCCGGGCAGACCAGGTTGCCGACGTTCTCGATCATCACGATGGACCCGGCGGGCGGGTCCAGGCTGCGCAGCCCCCTGGACAGCATCTCGGCGTCCAGGTGGCAGCCGGCGCCGGTATTGATCTGCACCACGCTGCTGCCCGCGCGCAGCATCCGGGAGGCGTCCAGCGCGGTCTCCTGGTCGCCCTCGACCACGGAGATGGCGATCCGGTCGGACAGCTCCCTGGCCGTCCGCTCCAGCAGCGTGGTCTTGCCGGCGCCGGGCGAGCTCATCAGGTTCACGGCCAGGATGCCGCGGCCGCGCAGCCACTCCCGGTTGACGGCGGCGATCTGGTCGTTCTTGGCCAGCACCTTCTGCTGGAGCTCGATGGTCCGCTCGCTGTCCGCGGGGGCCAGCACCTCGACCTGAGTGAACTCGTGGTCGTGGTCGTGGTCGTGGTCGTGGTCGTGGTGCTCGTGACCATTCAGGTCGGGAGCCCCGTGTTGGAGCGCGGCACCGTGAGGATGCGCGTGACCATGTCCGCGGGCCACGGTCATCAGCCGCGCACCGCCACCTGAGGAGCAACCGCATGTCGCGCACATAGCTCATCCAACCTGGACGGAGGTGATCTTGAGATCCTGGCCGCTCAGCACGGTGACCTCGGCGCTGCCGCACGGGCACAGCGCGATGGGGCCAGCCGGCTCGAAGTTCACGCCGCAGACCCGGCAGCTGCACAGGCCCGGCGGCTCGCTGATCTCGAGGCTGGCGCCCTCGAGGTTGGTGCCCTCGGTGACCAGGTCGAAGCAGAACCGGACGGAGTCCGCGACCACGCCGGACAGCGCGCCGATCTCCAGCCGAACGCAGGTGATCCGGCGGTCGGGGAGGCGCCCGGTCACGGCGTCCACGACGCCCTCGGTGATTGCCAGTTCGTGCACGGTACACGCTCTTTCGGTTAGCAGATGCGCGGCAGCGGGTCGCCGACGAGCATGTCGACGATCCTGGTTCCGCCGAACGCGGTCTTGAGCTGGACGATCCCCGGTGGCTCAGGGGTCACCCGGCCGATGATCGCCGCCTGCTCGCCCAGCGGGTGGGCCCGGAGCGCCCCCAGCGCCCGGTCAGCGTCCTGGCCGTCGACGACGGCGACCAGGCGGCCCTCGCAGGCCACGTACATGGGGTCGATGCCCAGCAGCTCGGAGGCGCCGCGGACCTCGGCCCGGACCGGGATGTCGTCCTCGGTGACGAGGATGCCGACCCCGGCCGCCCTGGCGATCTCGTTGAGGATGGTGGCCACCCCGCCGCGGGTCGCGTCGCGCAGCGCCCGGACCCCGCCGCCCTCGCCCCCCGCGACCTGCTCGAGCAGGTCCGCGACCAGGCCGTTGAGCGGGGCGGTGTCGGACGTCACGTCGGCCTCGATGTCCAGCTCGCCGCGGGCCAGCATGATCGTCACGCCGTGGTCGCCGATCGGCCCGGAGACCAGGATGGCGTCGCCGGGCCGGGCGGTGGCCACGCCCAGGGTCACGTCGGGCGCGACCGCGCCGACCCCGGCGGGGTTGATGTAGCAGCCGTCGGCCTTGCCCCGCTCCACCACCTTGGTGTCGCCGGTGACGATGCTGACCCCGGCGCGCTGCGCCGCGGCCTTCATGGAGGCCACGATCCGGGTCAGGTCGGCGATGGGGAAGCCCTCTTCGAGGATGAACGCGGCCGACAGGGACAGCGGCGTGGCCCCGGAGACGGCCAGGTCGTTGACGGTGCCGTTGACGGCCAGGTCGCCGATGTCGCCGCCGGGAAAGAACAGCGGGGACACCACGTAGGAGTCGGTGGTGAGCGCGATCCGGGCGCCGCCCACCGTCAGCTGGGCCGCGTCCTCCAGCGGCTCGAGCAGCGGGTTGCGGAACGCGTCGAGGAAGACCGCCTCGATCAGGGTCTGCGTCGCCTTGCCGCCAGCCCCGTGCGACATCGTGACGCGCTCTTCCCTGACCTTGGGGCGGCGCCGCCGCGCGCGGTCGATCCGGTCCAGCACCTGCTGTTCTCTGCCAGCAGGATCCGGGTCGGCCAGCGGCAGCTGGCGCCGTCCCTCGGCGGCGAGGCCCTCGTGCCCAAGCTCGGTTTGAGCCAGGGCCTCGTCTATCCAGCTCTTGCTCATGACCCGGCCACTCCGGCCTCGGCGACCCGGTTGCGGTTCATCCGGCCGAAGTTGTAGTACGCCGCGCAGGCCCCCTCGGGCGACACCATGCAGGTCCCGATCGGGGTCTCCGGCGTGCACGCGGTGCCGAACACCTTGCACTCCCACGGCTTGAGCACGCCCTTGAGCACCTCGCCGCACTGGCAGGCCTTGGGGTCGGCCACCCGCACCCCGGGCACCTGGAACAGCAGCTCGGCGTCCATCGCGGCGTACCTCTCGTGCACCTTGAGCGCCGAGTGCGAGATGAAGCCGAGGCCGCGCCACTCGAAGTAGGGCCGCAGCTCCATCGTCTCGCCGATGGCCTTCAGCGCCACCAGGTTGCCGTTCCACGGCACCACGCGCGCGTACTGGTTCTCCACCTCGGACCGGCCCTGGGACAGCTGCAGCATGAGCATGTAGATCGACTGCAGGATGTCCAGCGGCTCGAAGCCGGCCACCACGACCGGCTTGCCGTACTGCTTCGCGATGAACTCGTACGGCCGGCAGCCGATCACCGTGGACACGTGCCCCGGGCCGATGAAACCGTCCAGCCGCAGGTCCGGCGAGTCGAGGATGGCCTTGATGGCCGGCACGATCGTGACGTGGTTGCAGAACACCGAGAAGTTCTCGATCCCGGCCGCCGCGGCCCGCAGCATGGTCATCGCGGTTGACGGCGCGGTGGTCTCGAACCCGATGGCCATGAACACGACCTGCTTGTCAGGGTTGTCGACCGCGACTTTCAACGCGTCGAGCGGCGAGTACACGAACCTGATGTCGCAGCCGCGCGCCTTCGCGTCGAACATGCTGCCCTTGCTGCCTGGCACCCGCATCATGTCGCCGAAGGTCGTCAAGATGACGTTGGGCTGCTCTGCCAGCCACATCGCGTCGTCGACCCGGCCCATCGGAATGACGCACACCGGGCAGCCCGGCCCGTGCACCAGCTCGACATTTTGCGGCAGGATGTGCTCGATGCCGTGCCGATAGATCGTGTGGGTG
>JBOHCO010000920.1:0-2413 GCA_050698895.1 Streptosporangiaceae bacterium | reverse complement strand
AGGTTCCGCACGATCTGGTTGCAGCGGAACTCGCCGGGGGAGTGCCGGTCGATGGCCAGCAGCCGGACGACTTCCTCGTCGCGGGCCTTTACCTGCCAGATACGGGCCCACGACAGGAAGAAGCGCTGTGCGCCGGTCAGCCCGTCGATGACCGGTGCCGGTTCGCCGTGCAGCGACAGCAGGTAGGCCTGCCATGCGATGCCGAGGCCCCCGAGGTCCCCGATGTTCTCCCCGATCGTCAGCGCTCCGTTCACATGCTGGTCCGGAGTCTGCTTGGGCGCCAGGGCGTCGTACTGGCCGATCAGCGACCGGGTCCGGGTTTCGAACGCTGTCCGGTCCTGTGCGCTCCACCAGTCGGTGAGCCGGCCGTCGCCGTCGATCTTGGAACCCTGGTCGTCGAAGCCGTGGCCGATCTCGTGACCGATGACCGCGCCGATCGCTCCGTAGTTGGCCGCGTCGTCGCGGCCGGGATTGAAGAACGGGTCCTGCAAGATCGCGGCCGGGAACACGATCTCGTTCATGCCCGCGTTGTAGTAGGCGTTGACCATCTGGGGGGTCATGAACCATTCGTCGCGGTCGACCGGCTGGCCGATCTTGTTCAGCTGGCGATGGAACTCGAACTCATGAGCGGCCCGCACGTTGGCCGTGAGATCCGCCGGGTCGATCCTCAGGCTGGAGTAGTCCCGCCACCTGACCGGGTAGCCGATCTTCGGCCTGAACTTGGCCAGCTTGTCCAGGGCCCGCCGGCGGGTGTCGGGCCCCATCCATTCGAGCTTCTCGATGCTCTGGCGGTAGGCCTCGAGCAGGTTGGCCACCAGGACATCCATCCGTTCCCGCGCGCCGGATGGGAAGTGCCGGCCGACGTAGGCGCGGCCGACCGCTTCCCCCATGGCCCGCTCGGCCAGCGAGACACCCCGCTTCCAGCGCTCGCGCAGCTGGGGGGTGCCGCTCAGGGCGCGGCCGTAGAAGTCGAAGTCCTCCCGGACGAACGCCTCGGACAGGTACCCGGCCGCGCTGTGGATCACCTGCCAGCGCAGCCAGTCCCGCCAGGCCGGAACGCGCTCCTCGGTGAGCAGCGACGCCAGCCCGGTGCTGAAGCTCGGCTGGCGGAGCACGATCTCGTCGAAGGCGCCGGCCGGCGGATCCAGGGCGGCCAGCCACCCGCGCAGATCCGGCCCCTCCGACAACGTGCCGGTCCAGGTGAATAGGTTGTAAGTCTTCTCGCGGTCGCGGCTCGCGACGCTGTCCCAGTGGTGCCCGGCCACCGCCGTCTCCAGCGCCATCACCCGGCTGGCGGCCCGGTCGGCGTCCGGCAGGCCGGCGAGCTCGAACATGCGCTGCACGTGACCAGCGAACGCGTCGCGGACGCCAGCGAACCGCTCCTCGCGGTAGTAGCTCTCGTCCGGCAGCGAGATGGCACCCTGCTCGAAAAACACCAGGTAACGCTCGGGCTGGCCAGGGTCGGTGTCAACAAAGATCCGGTACAGGCCCTCGATTCCCAGTCGCTCCAGCCGCCCGAGCGTCTGGAGCAGCTCCGGAATGGAGCCGACCGCTCGAGCCGCCGCGAGCGCCTGACTGATGGGCTGCGAGCCGAGCCGCTCGGCTCGGTCCGCGTCCATGAAGCTGGCGTACAGGCCGCCGAGATTCCGCTCCTCGCTGCCCGCTGACGCCGAGGCGGCCTCTTCCAGGATCTCGCGCACCGCGTTCTCAGCCCCTTCCGCCAGAAGCCGGAACGCACTCTCGCGCGGCCGGTCGGCGGGGATCTCGGTCCGCGCCAGCCACCGGTCGTTGACGTGCCGGAACAGGTCGTCTTGCGGGCGGACGCCGGGATCGAGCTCGTCGATCGGGATACCGGATGGGAGCGTCATGCGCCCTAGCGTAGGACCGCCTGCTCACCGAGGACTGACGCGGTGTGAGGCAGGAACGCGCTGCCAGGCGATCTGGGGCCTTCGGGTACCGGGTCGGACGGCGGTCCACAGCGGCGCTTCGACGTTGCCGTTCCAGAGTTGCCGGCGTCGCAGACGGCGGACAACGGTGCGCCGGAGGACCTGACGTATGACGGTGGCCTTCGGCAGGTCTAGCCACACGAGCAGGTCGGCGAGGTCGGCGAGGTGGGCTCGGACCGAGTCGTACTGCCACTCAGTCACCCAGCAGGCCGGGCGCTGAAGATCCGTACGTCGTCTTCGAAGGAGGGGCGCCTGGTCCACGACGGCCCGTGGAAGAGGCTGTCGATCTCCACATGCGGGGCTCGCAGCGGAGTGGCGATGCGGGAGGCGAGGGTCGTCTTCCCGGATCCGGAGGTTCCGGCCACCAGCACGCGCCGGGGACGGTAGGCAGGGGACGGTAGGGCAGGGGATCAACGGGGCCGAGCACGGGCATGACGATAGCTACCAGTCCTCGTCGTAGTGGGAGT
>JBOHCO010000919.1:0-3354 GCA_050698895.1 Streptosporangiaceae bacterium | reverse complement strand
CGCGGGTCGCCGGCCAGGAGCGCGGTCGCCGACCCGGGCAGCACGGCCCCGGCCAGCGTCACCGCCTGGCCGCCCAGCCGCCAGGCGGCCGTCACCCGGCCCAGCAGCGGCCGGGGCACCAGCACCTGCCGGAGCGCGCGCAGCGTGACGCTGGCCGCGATGATGGCCCAGCTGTAGAGCAGGTTCGCGGCCAGCAGGACGGGCAGCGCGGCGGCCGACCCGATCAGGATGAGGGCCACGCCGGACGCCGCCGCGCAGACCGCGACGACCGGCAGCGGCCCCAGGCGCCGGCACACCGCGCCGGTGCCGATGGCGCCGAGCAGGCCGCCCGCGCCGCCCGCCGTGACGACCAGGCCGACCAGCGCGGGGGCCAGGTGCAAGGTGGCACGGGCCAGGAAGATGACGAGCTTGTCCGCGCCCAGGCACAGGTTCAGCACCAGCAGGAACACCAGCAAGGTGGCCAGCAGACGGGTCGCGGCCAGGTACCTGACGCCCTCGGCCAGCTCGCGGCCCAGCGTCCGCCAGGACGCCGGCTGAGCCGGCGGCCGGGCCTTCCGGTAGCCGCGCCCTCCGGGCGCACAGCCTTCCCAAACCAGGCACCCCTCCGGGTGCCGTCGGGTTCATGCTGACTCTCACAACAAAGGAGCCGATCACGACGCCATGAGCGACGACAGCCCCACGACGGGCGACCCCATCACAGACGTACTGGCCAAGGCACTCCGCTGGCTCCACCAGCAGGCCGAGCAACTTTTCCGCCACGCACGAGGCAGCATGCCCAGCGCCCGCTGACATGACCGACAAGCAGTTCCAGCCGCCACCCGCCGAGAACAGCCCCCAGACGCGCCCGCTTCACCAAGGCATAACCGCAGCCCCTACCGGCGCTCAGCCAAGCAGACAGCCCGCCCGCGCGACCCGGCCCACCGCGTCTGTCCTGCATAAGCGCAGCCCTGCTCCCCTCGCCGCGCCCGGCCTGCGTGGCATACCGTTAACCCCGGACAGACTGCGTGCTCGCGGGCAGAGCCCAGCGGCCCAGAACAACAGAAAGCGACCAGTGCGAGGACCGGAATGAACGATCCCGCTGCTGCGGCCCAGGACGAGACAATCGGACCGGGCCAGTACCGGTACATCCACACCGACGCATGGTGGATGACCATCCAGGGGCCGCCGTCCCGGCGCTACATCTACCTCGCGCAGCACATCCTGCAAACCTGGATACCCCCCGGCCAGCAGGAAGACTGGCTCCACGACCGCCAGCTCACCGGCCGCCGCACCTGGATCAAGGGCAGCGAACAACAAGCCGAAGCGGACGGCGTGACCATCCAGGACCCCGGCCCGACCGGCCGCTGGCGCGCACCTCACGGCGACTTCTTCGCCGACCCCCGCGAACCGCCAGGCACCAGGCCTGCCAGCTGGCAGCACCCAACCCCCCAGTTCCTGGATGACCTGCCACGCAACCCCGCCCAGCTCCACCAGCGCCTCATCACCGACAGCAGCGCCCGCAGCCCCAGCCATGCCAAAGCGTTCACCTACGCCACCGACGCTCTACGAACCGGCCTCATCCCCGCCGACCTGCGCGCCGCGCTCTACCAGGCCATGCTCATGATCCCCGGAACTGACCTCACCGGCGCCGACGACGACAGCACACGACCGCCGGGCTGGTCACTCCGCCGCGACAACAGCCCGTTCCGCGACGAGATCTTCATCAGCCGCGCCGACGCCCAGCTCACCGGCGAACGCAGCACCGTCATCCACGACATCCCCGACCTCACCGCCGGGACACTAACCACATCAACGATCACCAGGATGGCCGTAACCGACAGCATCGGCGGACCGCCAGCCGGGCTGGACGACGACATCTGAAGCGCCCGAAAGCGGCGGCCTCCCGCCAGCACAAGGAGACCGCCACTACCGTTCAGCGGGCTTGGCTAGAGCTGGTGGCAGCTCTAATCAAGCCCACATGTACATTGACTTCAGGTCATCGTTACATGCAGCACCGACATAACGTACCTGGGTGTAGTTATTCCATGTCTTACATGGAGTGGTCCCCAGCCCGTCGACAACATGCCAGTACTTCTGGTTGACGCAGCCGCCGGACGTTCTGTAGGAGCTGATTCCACGGATAACGGTATTCTCGTAAGTCAGGTTCGGCAGGTACACATCTAGCGAACTGCACGGTCCGCTCTCGTTGCAGACCGGGATTGTAAGCCCCGTGTAATCCTCATTCTGCCAGAACACGACTACCGGGGAGCAGTCGATGAGGACCTTGGGGCGCGGGGAATGGCTGCTGTAGCAGCCCTGGGCGACCACGCGGGTCGTACAGGTCGAGCATGTCCTCGAGGTCGTCGGCGTCGATACGGCTCTTGCCGTTCTCGATCCGGTAGAGCTTGCTCTTGCTGAAGTCCAGCCGCCGCGCGGCCTCGTCCGGGCCCATGCCCGACGACTCGCGCAGCCGCTTCACCTCTCGCATCAGGCGACGGCCCCGGACCGTGGAGCTGTGATCCACTCCTACTCCCAGTCTGCCGTTAACCAGCCTGCGGTACAGGATGCGCCATAAGAGCATCTCGTGCAACTGCTTATGGTGACCGAGGTTAACAAAGCGTTAATGCATCAATGCGACTTGCCATAAGTGACATCGGTCATAGAGGATGTGGCATCGGAGGGCGGCATGCCAGGGGCGAGCCAATCAGGCCGACGGTCGGAGCAGTTTATGGCTGAGGTTAACTGCGGCGCGCGGATCTGCCTCGCGCCCGGCGTAATCGGCCAGGTACTGGCCTGACCATGAGCGGAGGACTCCGGGGCGCTGATCCGCTCCCGCGTCCGCAGGCGGACGTGCCTGCCCGCCCGATTCCCGCCCTGTCCTCCTGGGCCAGGGCCTTCCCCGGCGTACCGCGCCAGGTCAGCCGCGCGCGCCGGTTCGTCTCCGCGCTGCTGGAGGGGTCGCCGCTGCGCGACGACGCCGTCATCGTGATCTCCGAGCTGTTCACCAACGCGCTCCAGCACACCGACTCGGGCCTGCCCGGCGGCCTGGTCGTGGTGCAGGTCAGCCGCTGGCGGCAGGGCGTGCGGATCGCGGTCACCGACCAGGGCTCAGACCGGTCCCCCGTCATCCGGGACACCGGTCCGGCCAGCCGAGACGAAATCGCCGGTGTAAGCGCAACCAGGGTTTTCACGGACGGGCTTGCCCCGGACGACGCGGACGCCACTCCCGCCGACTGCGGCCACGGCCTGTACATGGTCACCTGCCTGGCCGAGCGCCTGGACTGGCATGACGACGCCCGCGGCCGAACCGTGCACGCCGTGCTCGGCCGCCTCCCGGCCGGCCCACCGCGGCCGCGCCGCGAGCTTGAGCCGACC
>JBOHCO010000918.1:0-7034 GCA_050698895.1 Streptosporangiaceae bacterium | reverse complement strand
CGCTGGTCAGCGGGACAGCAGCCGGTCGGTGTCCACGCGGCCCCGGCCGAAGGCGTCGATCCGCTTCCAGCGGCCGGGCAGGTCCAGGAGCTCGAGATGGCCGATCCACGCGGGCAGCGCCGGATCGACGATCAGGTTGTCCCCGCTCGGCTCGAGGCCCAGCGCAGTCCGCAGCAGCAGCAGGGGCGCGCCGGTCGACCAGGCCTGCGGGCTGCAGGCCGTCGGGTACTCGACCGGGTACCTGGTCAGGCTGCGCTGGTAGCCGCCGAAGGCCTCGGGCAGGCGGCCCTTGAACACCTCCGCGGCCTCCAGGATCCCCGCGGCCACGTGGGCCGCCTCCTCCTTGAAGCCGTAGCGGCGCAGGCCCCAGGCGATGAACGAGTTGTCGAACGGCCACACCGTGCCGACGTGGTAGCCGATCGGGTTGTACCGGGCCTCGCCTTCCGCGAGCGTGCGCACGCCCCACCCCGAGAACAGCCGCGGGCCGAGCAGGTGCCGCGCGACCGCGCGCGCCTTCGGCTTGTCCACGATCCCGCTCCACAGCAGGTGCCCGTTGTTGGAGGTGAGCGAGTCCACCTGGCGGCCGTCGGCGTCCAGAGCGACGGCGAAGTACTCGCCGTCCTCGACCCAGTAGTCCCGGTTGAACCGGCGCTTCAGGTCGGCGGCCTCCTTCTCCAGCCGGTCGGCGAACGCGGGATCCTTCCAGACCAGGCGGGCCAGCCGGGCGCCGCGCATCTTCGCGTCGTAGGCGTACCCCTGGAGCTCGCAGGTGGCTCGCGGGAACCCCGGCAGATCACCGTTGCGGTAGGAGATCGAGTCCCACGAGTCCTTCCAGCACTGGTTCTCCAGCCCGGTCTTGGCGTTGCGGCGCTGGTAGGACACGTAGCCGTTGCCCTGCAGGTCGGCGTACTCGTCGATCCAGTTCAGCGCCGCCCTGGCGGCGTGCTCCAGGTGCGCCACCAGCCTGGTGTCGCCCGTCCAGCGCTCGTACTCGTCCAGCAGCACGACGAACAGCGCGGTGGCGTCGGCGTTGCCGTAGTACGGAGAGTGCGGCCGCTCCTCGAACGCCGTCAGCTCCCCGTAGCGCATCTCGTGCAGGATCCGGCCGGGATCCTCGTCCCTGAAGTCATCGGTCCGGGTGCCCTGCCGCTCGGCCAGCGCCATCAGCGTCGTCGCGGCCAGCTCCGAGGTGAACGGCAGCGCCTGCAGGCTGGTGAAGATGCTGTCCCGGCCGAAGATCGTCATGAACCAGGGGAGGCCGGCCGCCGGCAGGGCACGGTCGGGCATCGTCAGCGTGGAGAAGCGCAGGGCGGCCAGGTCGGTCAGGCACCGGCGGTAGATCATCTCCAGCGGCCGCCAGTCGCTCTCCAGGCGGGGCGCGCGCTGAATCCACTTTTCCAGCCCTCGGGCCATGTCCCGGTTGACCCGGCGCCCACCGCGGACCCGGGCCGGACGCTGGGACTCCCGGCCTCCAGACCCGATGGCGGTCACCACGTCGAGCTCGGTCTGCCACTCGCCGTGGGCCGGGATTTCTATATCAAACAGGAGGCCGTGCTCGTCGATGCTGGCCCGCGACGTCGATGAGATCCAGGTCTCGCGCGAATAGGTCTCCCGCGTGTACCGAAGCACAAGCTTGCCGTCATCGGCCTGGCGGTCGTAGCAGCCCTTCTTCTTGAGCGCATCCTTGACCTCGAACAAGTCGGCGAAGTCGCTGCCTGCGTCGATGCGGACCTGGAGGCTGACCGGCTTGCTCTCATGGTTGAGGATCCGCAGTTCCTCGTGGAAGCCGTCGGCCACCTCCCGCTGCCGGATGACCGAGAGCTTGGCGTCGACGTAGACCGTCCCGCCGCCCGGCACCAGGAAGAAGCGGGTCCGGAAGTACTGCAGGTGGTCGGTCGACAGCGCATCGAGGCGCTGGCCGTTGATGGTCAGCACCCACGTGGAAAGGAAGCGCGTGTCGAACGAGAAAAGACCGGTCGGGTCGGTCAGCGACGCCTCGATGTCGCCGCGGTCGTCGCTGACCACGAAGGTGTTGCCTTCCAGGATCTGGACCAGCCCACTGCTCATGATGGCCTCCGCTGCGCCATGACGGTCTGGGAAGTGATCGGCGCGACCCGGCCCGCGGAGCCCGGCGGGCCGGGCAGGCAGCGCTGGAACATCATCAGGGCCGCGATGTCTCCATCCACGGTCATCAGGCCCCGCAGCAGCCCGGCCTGCGCGTTCAGCCGGCCCGTGACCATCGCCTCGAAGTCGGGCCGCTGAATGCGGACGACAACGGCGGCCGCGCTGTTCCGGCGCGTCACGCTCACATCGCCGTCGGCCACCGTCAGGTACCACCGGTCGACGCGATGACCATCGGCCACGTCAAAGCGCAGCGTCGCTGACTCGCCCTCGAACGTCGTGAGGTGCCCTGGCGCGGCCAGCATCCGGAAGAACTGGCCGACCGGACCGGGGGTCAGCGACGCTGACCTGGCGTGAGCTGCTGGCATGGCCATCCCTTACTCGGTGCTAGCGGCGGACCGGTTCGAGGGGACGATAAGCAGGCCGGACCGGGCCGGCATCGCCCGCACGGGGTGATCGCGCCGCTGCGGCTCACCCGAGGGCGGCCCGCCGGATGGGCATGAAGGTGGGCACCGGGTCGCTGGTGAGGAAGTCGAGGATGATCTCGTTGCACAGGCCTGGCTTCTCGATGACGAGCGCATGGGACGTGCCGGGGATGATGGCCAGTTCCGAGTCGGGGATGCCCTGGTAGAGAGCGAGGGTGTGCTCGGGGGATATGGCGTCGTCATCGCCCGCCATGACCAGCGTCCGCGTGGTCACTCGCGCGAGATCGGCCGTGGTCAGCGTCGGCTCGGACGAGGCCATGCGGATGATCTTGGCCGCGATAACGGGAAAGTGGTCGCGGCCGTCGGGGGAGACCTGGGCGTAGGCGTCGGCCAGGTAGGCGTTGGCCGACAGGTCGCCCAGGTCCAGGCCGCTGATCAGCCCGTCGTGGTGGAAGTTCCCTGAGATCAGCACCATCCGGCTGACCAGGTCGGGGCGGGCCAGCGCGACGAGCAGCGCGACGTTGGCGCCGTCACTGTGGCCGACCAGGTGCGCCGACCCGATCCCGAGGGTGTCCAGGAACGCCGCGGTGTCCTGCGCCATGACCTGGTAGCTGATCGGCCCGGCGACATCCGGGGTGTGACCGTGGCCGCGGCGCTCCGGCGTCAGGACCCGGAACCGGGCCGCGAGGGCCGGGATGTTCGCGCCGAACTCCGAGGCATCGGCGAAGCCCCCGTGCAGCAGCACCAGCGGCTCGCCGGCTCCGTGCTCGTCGTACCAGGTATGCACGCCACCGGCGTCTACGTAGGTCACTGCTCGTGCCTTTCCGGGTCTGGGCGCTCCCACACGCCAGCCAGCACTTCGGTGCCTGCCGAGCCTAGGCCGGGCCCATGGCCGGGCCCATGGCCGGGGCCTCCAGGTTTGAGCGGCCGCCTGCGGGTACCTGGGGCGCACGAACGAGGCGCACGAAGGTGCCGATTCATGAGGAGATGGAGAATTCGTTGATTGTTCTCGGTGTGATCCTGCTGATTATCGGCTTCATAGCGAAGGTCGCCATCATCTGGACGCTCGGCATCATCGCCGTTATCGTCGGCGCGATCCTGGCCCTCCTCGGCGCGGTCGGCCACGCGGTCGGCGGCCGCCGACATTACTTCTAGCTCCTGGATGTCCCGGCCGGTCCGGAAGGCGCGGGTTCATGATCACGGAAATCGGTCAGCGATATTTTCTGACCGATTTCCGTGATCATGGCGGGCGTCGGTATCAGCCGGGTCGAGGCGACGGACCGGTCACCGGCGCCGGATGAGTCACCGAGTGGCCAGGGGCGCAGTAGAAGTTCGCGTACGGGACCGGGCGGGCGCCCGGGGGCGGGGGCTGCCTGGCGCAGTGCGACTCGATCCACCGCACCCGCGGGTCCGCGCCGGTCGGTGCCACCGGCAGCACGAATCCCCGCACGTAGCCGCGCCTGATGTCGGCCTGAAGCGTGGCCAGAGTCGGGGCCGGCACGTTCCCGAGCAAGCCGCCGATCGGGAGCACCTCCCGGCCGCTGTACAGGATGTAGTTCTCCGCCAGGCCGGACGTGTCGGTGCCGAACAGGGCATCACCCGGTGGCGTCTGGAGTCCGATCCGCTGGGCCGCCCGGGTGAGCCTGGGCGCGCCGGCGGCCAGCAGCTGGCCATTGTGCGCGATCGTGGCCGGCTCGAACGGGGTGTCAAACGGGCCTAGCCCGCGGATGACGCTGCTCACGGACGCGGCCGCGGGCAGCAGGAGCACGGCGGCCCCGGCGAACGCGACCGCGGTCAGGTGCCCGCCCCGGCCGGACGCGGGCAGCAGCAGCTGGGCCACGGCCGCGGCCGCCGCGATGAGCGCCACCACGGTAAGCACGACCGGGCCGGATGCCGTCCCGGACACCAGATAGGCGCCGTAGCCGACGCAGCCGATCACCACCGCGGCGACGATCAGCCGCACCCTGGCCGTCCAGGGGCGAGGGCCGCACGCGGCCAGGCCGGTCCCGCACAGCGCCGCCACCGCGGGGATGAGCGCCGCGACGTAGTAGGAGTTCAGGTAGGTGCCGGCGGCGCTGAAGAAGACCGCCAGGACCAGCCACCACCCGCCCCACAGCACGACGGCGGCGCGCAGCGGGTCGCGCCGGCCCTGGCGGCGCCGGGAGATGAAGACGCCCAGCGCGGCGGCCGCGGCCGCGGGCAGCAGCCAGCCGCCGTCGGCCGCGAACGGCCCGCCCAGCAGGCGATGCCAGCTCGGCTTGATGACGCGGGTCTCGGCGTTGAGCAGCCGCCCGCTCTGGACGGCGGCGACGATCAGCGGTGACGGCGGCCCGGCCAGGGTGTCCCAGTGCCCGGTCAGCCGGCCCAGGCCGTTGTAGTCGAAGACCTGCGTATAGACCGAGTCGTTGGGACTGCCGTCCACGTAGGGCCGGTCGCGGGACGGGACCAGCGAGACCGCCGTCATCCAGGACAGGGAGACCACGGCGGTGACCAGCCCGGCCAGCGCGACGTGCGCGCACCGGGTGCGCAGCCGCGCCGCGGGCGCGGCGAGCAGGTAGGCGGCGGCCAGCGCGGGCAGGACCAGCCAGGCCTGGATCATCTTGGCCTGGAACGCCAGGCCGACCCAGACGCCGGCCAGCAGCAGCTGCCGCAGCGACCCGCTGACCAGCGCGGCGGACGTGGCGTCGGCGGCGAGCACGAGCAGCAGGATCAGCAGCGAGTCCGACACGTTGCCGCGGCCGACCAGCACGGTGATGGGCGTGACGGCGAGCACGGCCGCGGCGGTCAGGCCGGCGGCGGGCCCGGCCAGCCGGCGGACCGCCCGGTACAGCACCAGGATCGTGAGCACGCCCTCGGCCACCTGCGGCAGGACCAGGGCCCAGATGTGAAAGCCGAAGATCCGCAGCGACAGGGCCTGCAGCCAGAGCGCGCCGGGCAGCTTGTCGACGGTGACGGTCCCGGCCGGATCGAACGCCCCGAAGATGAAGTCGTGCCAGCTTTCCGACATGCTGCGGGCCGCCGCGCCGTAGAACGGCTCTACGCTGGCGTCGGCCATTCCCCAGGCGTACGCGATCGCCGCGACAACGGCGATGGCCAGCAGGGCCGGCCGGGCCCAGGCGGGCTGATCCGCCGGCGAGCGCCACGGCGTCAGGAAACGGCGCCAGCGTGGTGCTCCTAGTGCAGGCGCTGGCGCCGTTTCCGGGATGATGGCCATTCCCGCCTCACCTCACCCGTATGGCGGGAAGCGTGTGTGTCAGGTTCGCCTGGCGCCCCGTCACGCGGAGCCCTAGGCGCGTGGATACCCCATTCGCGCGTTTGAGCGTGAATTCCTCAGCGTACTCGTCAGGCGACCGCCGCGTACTCGGCCGCGATCGCCGCGTACTGGCGCTCGAGGGCCTTGGCCACGCCGCTGCGCCAGCCCTCAGCCACGGACTGGGACATCGGGTCGGGGAAGATGTCTTCCTCGTCGTTCTCCACGCCGTCGAAGATGGCCCGCGCGACCGACTCGGCCGACGTCTTGGGGATGTCGAATCCGCGGGTCATGTCGGTGTCGGTGGGTCCGGTCAGCACGGCGTGGACGCGGACGCCCCGGCCGGCCAGCAGGGCGCGCAGGGACTGGGTCAGGGAGAAGGCGGCCGCCTTCGAGATCGAGTACGCCGGGGTCAGCGGCAGGGGGGCGAGGGCCATCGTCGACACGTTGTTGACGACGGCTCCTCCGGAGCGGATCAGCGCCGGCAGGAAGGCGGTGGTCACGCCGTAGCTGCCGAACAGGTTGACGGCGAGCTGCTGCTCGAGCGCGGACCGGTCGCTCAGGTCGTCGTAGAGCGCGATGCCCGCGTTGTTGATCAGGATGTCCAGCGATCCGACCTGCCCGGCGGCGGCCTGGATGTCCGATGAGCTGGTCACGTCCAGGATCACGGGCGTGACCCGCGCGTCGGGGTGGGCCAGCGGCCGGCGCGTGCCTGCGTACACCTGCGCGGCGCCCCGGCTCAGGGCCTCGTCGACCAGCGCCCGCCCGATGCCGCGGTTGCCGCCGGTCACCAGGACGGCCTTGTTAGCGATTCTCATGGTTGTTACTCCCGTTCTGCTGCTGCCTTGTCGCGGTAGCGCGCCGCCGGTCTGGCGGCTTACTAATACAGACCAGCTGGGTCTCCCGGAATCGCCGCGAGCCGGGCTCAGTTCGGCCGGCGGCCGAGAAAGGCGACGAGCTGGTCGCCGGGGCAGGCCGGGCCGGGCAGCCTTACCGGCTCGGCAAACAGCCCGGGCCGGTCGGCCGGGCCGATGAGCAGCGGGGCGATGGCCAGCAGGGCGGTCGCCGGGCCGGGCGGGACCGGCCGGCCCGCGCCGCAGGCGACCGCGATGTCCCAGCCGTGGACGGCGATCTCGAGGGCGGCGGTCACCGTGACCAGGCTCGCGGTCAGCCGGCGGTCGCCGATGGCGACCAGGCGCCCGCCGGGCCCGGCCGCGGCGCACGCGCCCAGCAGACCG
>JBOHCO010000917.1:0-4952 GCA_050698895.1 Streptosporangiaceae bacterium | reverse complement strand
GCCGCCGTCCGGCCGGCTCCCGCGCCGTGGCCGGCCGCCAGGGCCGCGTCGACCTGGGCCAGCAGCGGGTCGATGCGGGCGTGCTCGGCCTCCATCGCGTCCAGCACCGCGATCTGAGCCGGCTCGGTCACCTGCCGCCGCAGCGCGGGCCACAGCGCGACGTCCTCGGCGGTGTGGTGGAGGTGCAGCTGGTTCTTGAACGTGGCCCAGCCGGCCCGCACGGCCGGATCGGCGGTCCGGCCGGACCGCACCGCCTCGGTCAGCCGGGTGAGGTCGCGGTCGAAGGCGTCGTGCGCGGCGTACATCACGGTGAAGTCGACCGGGCCCGGCGCCGGCCGGGCCCGCGTGGCGAAGCCGTTCTGCGTGGTCATCGAAGCTCTCCTTGTGAGCCGGGAGCACTGCCGGCCGCACTGCTAGGGTGGATCTGCATCTCATATAATACGGAGACCATATCATATGGATTCGATAGCACGTGGCGACGAGGCCGGCGGGCGCCGGCGCCGGCGGCGGCTGAGCCAGGACGTCAAGGCCTCCCTGCGCGACGTGAGCCTCCAGCTCGCGCTGCTCAACCACCAGGTCGGCGGGCACGTGGACCTCAAGCCCACCGACCTGGAATGCCTGGACCTGATCAGCCGCCTCGGGCCGCTCAGCCCGAGCGCGCTGGCCCGCCTGGCCGGGCTGCACCCGGCCACGCTGACCGGCATCCTGGACCGGCTGGAGCGCGGCGGCTGGATCTCCCGCGACCGCGACCCGGCCGACCGGCGCGGGGTGCTGCTGCACGTCGAGCGGGGCCGGGGGGCCGAGCTGCTCGGGCTCTACGCGGGCATGAACTCGGCCATGGACGACGTCTGCGCCGGGTACCGCGAGGAGGACCTGGAGCTCGTCGCCGACTTCCTGCGCCGCACCGCCGACGCGGGCCGGGTGGCCGCCGACGAGCTGGCCCGGCCCTGAGCGGCCCTAGTCCGGGCCGGCGGCCACGATCAGGCGGTCAAAGTCGGGGGCGTAGGCGGCCGGGTTGGCCAACTCGATCGTGTTCGCGCCAGCCTGCAGGGCCAGCGGCACGGTCATGGTCCCCACGGCGGAGAAGCTGCCGGTCGGGGTGAATGACAGCGGCTGCGCGGTCCCGCCGTTGACGCTGACCGTGGCCTGGCGGCCGCCGGCCGAGCCGTCGCAGTAGGCGATGGTCACGTCGTAGGTGCCAGCGCTGGGCACGGTCACCGAGTTGAATGTCAGCGTGCCGCCCTCGCCCACGAACCCGACCTTGGCGCCGCCCGAGCACGTCGTGCAGGCCTGCGCCACGGCGCCGCCGGCCAGCGTGTTCGCTGCCGCCTCGGCCTCGTAGGCGGTGGCCGCCGGTGGTGCCGCCGCGGTCGCGGTGGTGGTCAGGCCGCTGAACACCACCTGACCGGGCGAACCGGCGGCGTGCGAGGTCACGAACAGGCCGGCGTCCTGGGTGGCGTTCTGGTCGGGCACCGTGGCCGTGCCCACGGTCAGCCAGTCCGCGCCGTCGTAGGAGTAGTAGCCGGTGTAGCTGCCGCCGTCGCGGACCAGCTCCAGGTAGACCGGCAGGCTCTCGGGGATCGTGCCGTTGGGCGGGCTGACCGAGTTGATGGTGTCGCCGCCATCGGAGTCCCACTCCAGCTGGATGCCGCCCGAGGGCGACTCGAACAAGATCACGCCCTCGGGCGAGGAGCCGGACCCGGTCATGTCGTTGCGGACCATGATGCCGGCCTTGGCGAAGCCGGTCATGTCCTGCTGCGCGGTCACCTCGGTCTCGATGGCGGCCGTGGTCCCGGCCGCGCCGGGCTGGTAAATGGCGCTGTAGGCGTCGGCGTCGGTCCACAGGTCGGCGCCGCCGCCGGAGATGCCGAACTGCTGCCCGGACTGCGCGAACTCCGCCGGAGCGTCGGTCGCCGAGGAGTAGGTCTGGTACGGGGCCCGTACCGGCGGGCTGACCGTGACCGGCAGGCTCTGCGACACCCGCTGTGGCAGCAGGCCGAGCCAGCGGTAGCTCGCGCTGCCGGTGAGCGTGCCGGGCTGGAACAGCCCGGTCGGCGGGGGCGCGGTCACCGCGAACGTGGCCTTGGCGGTCTGCCACGCGCCCACCGAGGCGAACGAGGTGGGCGACGAGGCGGTGACCGTCCAGCCCGACGGCGCGGGCAGCGTCAGCCGGACGTCACGCGCCGGCTGGACCCCGTTGTCGGCGAAGGTCTCGGTGATGGTGCCGGGCTGGCTGCCGGTCAGGGTGGCCGGACCGGACAGCGAGATCGTGGTCGCGGGCGGCGCGAGCTGCGGGAACCGCGTCGGCGTGACCCGGAACAGGGCGACGCCGTGCGAAGGGACGTCGGCCGCGATCGTGGTGCCGCTCTCGGTGACCCGGTGCGTCCACAGGTTGTCCAGCCGGTAGGCGCCGGCGGCCGGCAGCCCGATGGCCGCGGCCGTGGTGGTGACCACCTCCGGCTGGCCGCTGGTGTTGAACAGCCCCGCCACCACGTCGCCGTTCTTCTCCGTCTTGGTGAACACCTGCGTGGTGGCCGTGCTCGTGATGCGCGAGGCGTCGATCGCGTCCTGGTCCACCGAGAGCACGGCCCGGTTCTTCAGGTAGCTCAGGTCGAGCGGGTCCAGGTGGGTCAGGTCGGTGCCGAGGATCAGCGGCGAGGCGGCCAGCGACCACAGGCTCATCTGGGTCTGCCGCTCGTCGGGGGTCAGCCCGTCGTTGCTGCCGTTGCCTAGCTCCAGCGAGTCGTAGTCGCTGAACGCGCCCGGCCCGCCGTAGGGCTGCCACTGCGCCACCTGGCTGAATCGCGACTCGACGTTGGCCCAGTCGGTCAGCGGGTAGCTGGTCCCGCTGGTCTCGCAGCCGTAGCACTCGATGTCGCCGCCGGTCCGCCAGCCGTTCGAGTACTGGGCCCAGGTCGAGGCGTCGGCGATGTTCAGGCTGTTGGACAGCTCCAGGTGGATCGGCCGGCCGGTCTGCGCCAGGGCCTGCGACCAGGCCTGCACGTCGGGAATGTCAAACGAGCCGACGCCGTCCAGCTTGACGTAATCCACGCCCCAGGAGGCGAGCTCGTCGGCCCACGAGTCGATGAACGCCTGCGCGCCGGGCTTGCTGTAGTCGATGCCCTGCATGCCGTCGCAGTTGTAGTTGTTCTCCTTCGCCCCGTCGGCGATCTGGGCCGCGGTATCGGAGGTCCCCTGAATCGGCGTGTTCTCGGCCACCGCCTGGTCGGAGATGCCCGGCGTGACGTAGAGCCCGAACTTCAGCCCCAGGTGGTGCACGTAGTCGGCCACCACCTGGATGCCGTTCTCGGACCCGCTCGGCGGGAACCTGGCCGGGTCAGTCACCCAGCGGCCGTACTGATCGACGTCGGGGCCCTGACTGCCGGGGCACTGGTACCAGAAGTCGTCCACGTTCACGTAGTCGAAGCCGGCCCGGGCCAGGCCGCTGGTCGTCATGGCCAGCGCCTGCGCCTCGATGTCGGCGGCAGTGGGATCGTGCCGGATGAAGCTCCAGCTGCTCCAGCCGAGGGCCGGCGTGCGCCCGACGCCGTTGGCCTCCTGGATCCTGGCCGGCGATGCCGTGACGGCTAACGCGGCCGTGCCGGAGGAGGCCGTGGCCGCCGCTGCGAACGCCGCTAACGGGATCGTGGCCAGCACCGCCGCCAGCCCGCTGATCAGTCGCTTCATGGGGCCCTCAATCCGCGTATCAATCCGCGTATATCCCGGCACATCCGACGTACCGGTTCGGACGCTAGGCCGATCAGACAACGATGTCAATGCCCAAACTGGCACAGAGCGGCATGTAACGGCAGCCGACCGACGCCCTTGCTCCGGCCCGGGGTCAGAGTCTATACTGTCTATCGTTTTAGTAGGAAAAGGGAAGAGCCCAGCAGGAAGAGCCCAGCCGGAAGAGCCCAGCAGGAAGAGCCGAGCCCTCGGTTATCCCTATCGGACGCGCCTGGGAGGTGGAACGGGCCCGCGTCGGCGAGGGCCGCAGGCCGGAGCTGCGCCGTCGCGGCCGCCCGGCCCGCCCTGGCGCCGAGACCAACCCCTGGAGCGTGTTAATGACGATCACCGACCTGAGGACCGACCCGCTGGCCAGCCCGGCGCCGATCGCCACCGGGGCGGCCGCGATCGAGACCGCGCGCCGCTACGCCGACTCCATCGCCCCCGGCGTGATCGAGCGCGACCGGGCCGGCCAGGTGCCCGCGGCCGAGCTGGCCGCGTTCGACGCCAGCGGGCTGCCGGGCATCACCGTCCCGCGCGAGCTGGGCGGGGCCGACGTCTCACCAGTGGTGCTGGCCGAGGTCATCAGGACCATCGCCGCCGTGGACCCGGCTATCGCCCAGGTTCCGCAGGCGCACTACCTGTTCGTGGACGTGCTGTCGGTCTGGGGCTCGGCCGGGCAGCAGCGCCGCCTGCTCGGCGACGTGCTGGGCGGCGCCCGGTTCGGGAACGGCCTGGCCGAGCGGGGCGGGCAGCACGCCCAGGATCTCAAGACCCGGCTGCACGCCGGCCCGGACGGCGGGCTGCGGCTGACCGGCCGCAAGTACTACTGCACCGGGTCGATCACCGCCCGGTGGATCGGGGTCAGCGCGCTGGACGATGCCGGGCACCTGGTGCTGGCGTTCGTCGAGCGCGCCGCGTCCGGCGTGCACGTGGACGACGACTGGAACGTCATGGGCCAGCGGGCCACGGTCAGCGGCACGACCACGTTCGACGACGCGCCGGTCGACCCCGGCCTGGTGGTGCCCTACGAGCGGGCGTTCGCCGGGCCCCAGCAGCTCGGCGCCCGGTCTCAGCTGGTGCACGCCGCCATCCAGGTCGGCATCGCCGGCGGCGCGCTGCGCGATGCGCGCGAGTTCGTCATCAGCCGGGCGCGGCCGTTCTTCGAGGCCGTGCGCGGCGGCTTCGCGCAGGCCGCCGCGCAGGATCCGCACACCATCCGGCAC
>JBOHCO010000916.1:0-2189 GCA_050698895.1 Streptosporangiaceae bacterium | reverse complement strand
TGGCGCGGCCGGACGGACGACCTGCCCTACTTCGTCATGGCCCGCACCCGGCCCGAGGTGGACCGGGTGGTCGCGACCACGACGCGCGGAACCGAGGTCCCGCTGGCCCTCTCGCCCGTCGTGGAGGCCTTCGGCCTGCGGTTCGCGGCCGCCGCGCTGCCCGGCGGCGAGGAGCCGGGGAGCCTGCGCGCCGAGCGCGCGGGGGCGGTGCTCCAGACCCTCCCCCAGCCGATGCCCCGGCCGGACTGAGCCATGTGCCGCGACGACAGCCCGGCCGGCCCGGTCCCGACCCTGCGCCATGACGTCGAGCCCGCGGTCCGGATCGACCTGGAGCCGGTGGACTCGGTGGTCATCACCACGCTCATGGACAACGTCACCGACATGCTGCTGCCCGACCTGGGGCCGGCGCGCCGGGTCCGGATGGGCAGCGGCCCGTGGCGGCCGACCACGACGATGACCGGCGGCCAGGTGCCCGACGCGCTGGTCGCCGAGCATGGCTTCTCGGCGCTGGTGACGGTGACCAGGGGCGGGCGCGAGCACCGGTTCCTGTTCGACACGGGCGCCAGCCCGGACGGGGTGACCGAGAACATGCGCCGCCTCGGCGTCGACCCCGGCTCCATTGAGGCCATCGTGTGCAGCCACGGCCATTTCGACCACACGGCCGGGATCGACGGCCTGGTCCGCACGCTGGGCCGGACCAGCCTGCCGGTGCTGATCCACCCGCACTTCTGGCGGCGGCGCAGGCTCCAGCTGCCCGGCCGCGATCCGCTCGAGCTGCCGACGACCAGCCGCTCGGCGCTGACCGGGGCGGGCTTCGAGATCATCGAGGAGCAGCAGCCCAGCTTCCTGTTCGACCGCTCGGTCCTGGTGACCGGGGAGGTCCCGCGGGTCACCGGCTACGAGCCTGGCTTCCCGCCCCAGCAGGCCTGGCTGGACGGCGCCTGGCAGCCCGATCCGCTGGTGCTCGACGACCAGGCCCTGATCTTCCAGGTGGCCGGCAAGGGGCTGGTGGTGATCACCGGCTGCGGGCACGCGGGGGTGGTCAACATCGCCCGCTACGCCCGGCGGCTGACCGGCGACCAGCCGCTCTACGCCCTGGTCGGCGGGTTCCACCTGAACGGCCCGCTGTTCGAGCCGCTGATCCCGCGGGTGCTGGACGACCTGGCCGAGATGAACCCCGGCGTGCTGGTCCCGGCGCACTGCACGGGCTGGCGGGCCCAGCACGCGCTGGCGGGCCGGTTCCCTGACGCCTTCGTGCCCAACTCGGTGGGCACCAGCTTCTTCCTGTAGCGGTGGCCGCGCCGGCGGCCGGCTAGCGGCGGCGCCGGTAGACCAGCGTCTGCAGGCCGGCCGAGTACGTCGCGGTGGAGACCAGCTCCAGCGCGCGTCCCTTGCTCTCCTCGGCGAACAGCCGCGGGCCGCTGCCGGCCAGGAACGGCGCCACCGACAGCCGGTACTCGTCGACCACGTCCAGCGCGGCCAGTGACTGGGCGAAGCGGACCCCGCCCTGGGCCAGGATCACGCCGCTGCCCCGCTCCCGGAGGGCGTTCAGCCCGTCGACCGTGTCGCCGCTGACGATCGTGGTCTCGGGCCAGTCGGCGGAGGTCAGCGTGCGGGAGAACACCGCCTTGGGCGTCCGGTTCATGATGTCGGCGATGGCGTCGGTCGTGCCCGCGGCCTGGTGATCGGCGGCGGTGGCGACCGGGAAGTGCCCGGCCATCTCCTCGTAGGTGACCCGGCCCATGATGTGCACGCCCGCGCTCTCCAGCGAGCTCATCAGCCAGGCTTCGTAGGCCGGGTCGTCGGGCAGGGCGCGGCAGAACTCGAACAGCTCGCTGCCGCCCACGCCGATGATCCCGTCCAGGGAGTAGTCAAAGACCTGCAAGACAACTGGCCGCATCCGAGGGCTCCCTTCTTCGCGCTCACGTCCGTCACTAGCTTGGGACGGGCCCGCGGGGCGGAACTAATCGGGAGCGAGGGCCGTCACCGGATCCGCATCGCGGTGATGGTGCGGCGGATCAGGTACCGCCATTCCTCGCGCAGCCGGGCCAGGTCCGCCGCGGGCGCCTCGGCCAGCGCCAGGCCGGCCCCGCCCAGCATCCAGAACGAGAACCGGACCAGGCTGCCCACCGCCTGGTCGGCCAGGTAGCCCTGGTCCACCAGCGCGGTGACGAAGCGCTCGACGAGGC
>JBOHCO010000915.1:0-3474 GCA_050698895.1 Streptosporangiaceae bacterium | reverse complement strand
TGCTGGCCGTGGTGAGCGGGCAGACGGTGGTGCACTCGGAGTCGGTGAAGGCCAGGATCACGACCTTGCCCCGGAACGCGCTCAGCGAGATGGGCTGCCCGAACTGGTTGGTCAGCCGGAAGCCGGGCGCCGGGGCGCTCATCGCGGTGCCGGGGTCCAGATCGGGGTTGGCGGCCGCGGAGTTCCGGGCCGCCATCATGGACTGGCCGCCGGCCATGCCGCCGCCGTGGCTAGTGCCGCAGGCCGCCAGGGCCGCCGCGGTCGCGAGTGCGATCGCGACGCCGGCGGCCCGGAGCAGCGAGGCCGGGCGCTGTGTAGCTTTTCCCACGATCAGCCATCCTGCCACCCGGCCCCGCTGGATGGCGGGCTAGGGGATCGATACCAGCCGGGCACCGCCGTCGGACTGGATGACGGTGCCGGTCAGGTTGGGGTTGGTGGCGGCCAGCACGACCGCGGCGGCGACGTCCTCGGCGGTCGCGATCCGCCGCGCGGGCAGGGCCTGCGCGGCCCGGGCGAAGTAGGCCCGCCGCGCGTCCTCGGGCAGGCCGCTCCACCACGGCGTGTCCACGAAGCCGGGCGAGACGCCGGTGACCCGGATGGGGGCCAGCTCGGCGGCCAGCGGCCGGACCAGGGCCTCGACGGCGCCGTTGACGGCCGCGATGCCGGCGGTGCCGGGCAGGCCGGCCTGGGCGGTGATCGCGCCGAGCAGGGTGATCGAGCCGTCGCCGGCCAGGTGCGGCAGGACGGCCTGGATGGTCGTCAGGTAGGGCCAGAACTTGGCCTCGAACGCCCGGCGCAGCATGGTCAGGTCCAGGTCGGCGATGGGCCTGGGGCCCTCGCTGCTGGCCACCGTGACGACCAGCCAGTCGATGGTGCCGATGGCCTCCGCCACCGCGGCCATCTGGGCGTGGTCGCCGCCGTCGGCCTGGTGGCCGGTCAGCGCCGGGTCGGTCACGGTCAGCTCATCGAGCCGTTCCTTGCCGCGCGCGGCCACATGCACCCGCGCGCCGGCGGCGCTGAGCTGCCGGGCGGTGGCCAGGCCGATGCCCGACGTGCCGCCGACGATCAGAGCGGTGCGCTCGCTCATCTAGGTCGCTCCTAAATCGAACCGATACGTCTCGTTTCGATTCAGAGTAGCATGACGTCATGGGTCAGCGAATCGGGCCGGGCCGGGTGCCAGACGGCGAGCGACACGGCGAGCGAGACGGCGAGCGAGACGGCGAGCGACACGGCGAGCGACACGGCGGCGCGGGAGTGCCGGGCCGCAAGCGCAGCGAGGAGAGCCGGCGGGCCATCCTGGCCGCCGCCATGGAGCTGGTCGGCGAGGTCGGCTTCGGCGGGCTGACCATCGAGGGCATCGCGGCCCGGTCCGGCACCGGCAAGCAGACGGTCTACCGCTGGTGGCCATCCAAGGCCGACGTCCTGCTCGACGCCCTGGCCACCCAGGCCAACCTGCACATCCCGATCCCTGATGCGGGCAGCTACGCGGCTGACCTGCACGGGTTCCTGACCGCCACGTTCGCGCTGGGCCGCGACGAGCGGGTAGCGCGGGTCCTGCGCGTGCTGATGGCCCAGGCCCAGATCGACGCCGCGTTCGGCCAGCGGTTCCGGGCCGAGTTCCTGCGCAGCCGCCGCGACGCGCTGGCCGTGATCGTGGACCGGGCCCGCGAGCGCGGCGACCTGCCCGCGAGCCCGCCGCCCGACCTGGTGGCGGACATCGTGTTCGGGGTGATCTGGTACCGGGTGCTGGCCGGGCACCGGCCGCTGGACGAGGGCCTGCCTGCCGAGCTGACGGCGACGCTGGCCGGCGCGCCTTTTCCGGCATAGCCGTTTTAGCTCACTGACTCGGCGAAATCCCGTGGATAATCGCGGCGGATTCGCTATTCACGTCCGCGGACCGGGATGTTGCGCTACGGTCAAAAATTTGTAATCAAGCTTTATGGCGTAGCGGGGAGCAATCGCCAGATGGATGGAAAAAGAGGGGGTAAGCCATGCGCCGAATTACGGGGGCGTTCCTCAGCGTGGTTATGGTCGGCAGCGGAATGGGCGCGCTCATGGGAGCCGGCACCGCGAACGCCTGGCCGAGCCGGGTGTTCGTGTCGCCCGCCGGGAGTTCCAGGGGCGCCGACGTGTCCTGCCGCACGGCCGGGTTCAGCAGCATCAACCGGGCGATCAGCAAGGTGGCCACGCACGGCACGGTCATCGTGTGCCCCGGCACCTACCACACGCAGGCCGTGGTCACCCGGCCGATGCGCCTGATCGGCCGGGACGCCATCATCAACGCCAAGGGCCAGAAGCCGGTCACCCGCAAGCTGCCCGGCGGCAGCGGCATCGTCGTGTACCGCACCCGCGACGTGCAGATCATGGGCTTCCGCGTTAACCAGGCCGGATTCGACGCGATTCTGGTGGCGCTGAGCACGCATGTCCTCGTCTCGCACAATGTGCTGAAGCACAACGGCGACGTCGGCGTTGATTTCAACGGGACATCATTCTCGCGAGCTTCGCACAATGTGTCGAAGTTCAACAAGGGCGGCGGATTCCTCGTCGCCGACGATGTGGGGTCGACCAAGGGCAACGTCATCAGCTGGAATGTGGCCAGCCACAATCCGGGCGGCTGCGGCATCATCATCGCGGGGCACAGCAAGTTCGGCGTCCGGGACAACTGGATCGCGCACAACTGGCTGGTCGAGAACGGCACGTTGCCGAAGTCCTCCGGCGCCGGGGTGGTCATCGCCACCGAGGTGCCGGGCGAGACGGTCTCGGGCAACACCGTGATCGACAACGAGATCTTCCGCAACGGCATCGCCGGCGTGACCATCCACGCTCACGCACGGGGCCAGAACCTCAACGGCAACCGGATCATCGGCAACACCATCGGCCGCAACAACATCGTGGGCGACCCGATCCAGCTCACCCCGCCGGCCAAGAACATCCCGGACCTGCGGACCACGGGCATCCTGGTCGGCGCGTCCAGCCACCTGCACGTGTGGATCAGGGGGAACCACATCTTCCGCAACCACTTCGGGATCTTCCTGGAGGGTCTGGTTACCGCCCACCTGCACCACAACCACTTCCGCAACGTGCGCGTGCCGGTCAGGGTCGTCCCCTAGCACCGCGCCGCGGCCACGTCATCGGTCGGCCGCCTCGGGCCCGGCACCCGCGCCGGGCCCGGGCGGCCGCTAGCATCGGCCGGGTGGAGGACCTGGAGGCCGCCGCGCGCGCCGAGCCCATACCCGAGCCCCCGCCCGAGCCCCCGCCCGAGCCCCTGCCCGAGCCCGTGCGGCCCAACGTGGCCCGCGTCTACGACTACCTGCTCGGCGGCAAGGACAACTACGCCGTCGATCGCGCCCTCGGCGACCAGATCATCGCCGGCGTGCCGACCGTGCAGGTCGGGGTCCGGGCGCAGCGCGAGCTGCTCGGCCGGGTGGTCCGTTACCTGGTCGCCGAGCAGGGCGTGCGGCAGCTCATCGACAT
>JBOHCO010000914.1:0-4858 GCA_050698895.1 Streptosporangiaceae bacterium | reverse complement strand
GCCGCTGCCGAACAGGTCCTCGTAGGCCGCGCGGGCCAGCCCGGTCAGTGAGATGCCGCCCTCGGCGTAGAAGTGCCGGTCCTCGGCGGCCACCACCGCCTCCCGCAGCACCGGCGGGATCTGCGACGGCGTCAGGACCTGGCGGTTGATGCCCGAACTGAACGTGCCGACCAGGACGCCGTCGCTGAAGTAGACCTCGGACGACTGAGCCAGCGCCGCCGCGGACACCCCGGTCGGGATGGGCGTGCGCTCGTACTCGAAGACCACGGCCCCGACCAGCAGTAAGACGAGAACCGAGAGCACCGCGGCCCCGCGCAGCGCCCATCGCCAGCACCGTCCCCGCAGCCGGCCGTGCCGTCCGCCCATCCGCGCCTCCGTCTGCTTGCGCCCGCCCGCTTGCTCCACCTTTAGGACGACATAGAAGACGCCAAGGGTTGTCGATCTGCTGCCTCGGCGTCCCGGCTAAGGTGCTGCGGTGCCCTTCAGTTACCTGACTCACCTGGACTGCCCGCGCTGCCAGCAGCGCTATGACGCCGACCGGCTCAACGGCCTGTGCTCGTGCGGGTCGCCGCTGCTGGCCCGTTATGACCTGGAGGCCGCGGCCGCCGCGCTGGACCGCGCCGGCCTGACCGGGCGGGCCCCGTCCCTGTGGCGCTACCACGAGCTGCTGCCGGTCCGCGATCCCGACCGCGTGGTGTCCATGGGCGAGGGCATGACCCCGCTGGTTCCGCTGCCCCGGTTCGGCGCGGCCGC
The DNA here is from genome assembly GCA_050698895.1 of Streptosporangiaceae bacterium. GTDB lineage: Bacteria > Actinomycetota > Actinomycetes > Streptosporangiales > Streptosporangiaceae > DASUBV01. Next base: position 4,105 of record JBOHCO010000914.1, on the reverse strand, counting down.
CGGGGTGCCGCGGCTGCTGATGAAGGACGAGGGCCTCATCCCCACCGGCACGTTCAAGGCCCGCGGCGCGGCCGTGGGCGTGTCCCGCGCCGCCGAGCTCGGGGTGCGCGGCGTGGCCATGCCGACCAACGGCAACGCCGGCGCCGCCTGGTCGGCCTACGCCGCGCGGGCCGGACTGCGCAGCCTGATCGCCATGCCGCTGGACGCGCCGCTGATCACCCGCAACGAGTGCGTGGCCGCCGGGGCCGACCTGTACCTGGTCCGCGGCCTGATCAGCGATGCCGGCAAGATGGTGGCCGAGGCGGTCGGCGCCTCCGGCGGCGCGCTCATTGATGTCTCGACGCTCAAGGAGCCCTACCGCATTGAGGGCAAGAAGACCATGGGCTACGAGATCGCCGAGCAGCTGGGCTGGCGCATGCCGGACGTGATCGTCTACCCGACCGGCGGCGGGGTCGGCCTGATCGGCATTTACAAAGCACTGCAAGAGATGCAGAAACTGGGCTGGCTTCCCGGCGCCCGACTCCCGAAGCTGGTCGCGGTCCAGGCAACGGGCTGCGCCCCGGTCGTCGTCGCCCACGAGCGCGGCGAGCGCACCTGCCAGCCGTGGCCCGACGCCAGGACCGTGGCCTTCGGCATCACCGTGCCCAAGCCGCTCGGCGACACCCTCATCCTGGACGCGCTGACCGCCACCGGCGGCACCGCCCTCGCCGTCGAGGACGCCGACCTCCTGGCCGACCTGCGCGAGTGCGCCCGGCTGGACGGGGAGTTCCTGTGCCCGGAGGGCGCGGCCTGCCTGACCGCCGTGCGCCGCCTGCGGGCCAGCGGCTGGCTGGACGGGACCGAGGAGGTGCTGATCCTGAACACCGGCCTGGGCCTGAAGTACCCCGGCACGGTCCAGCCGGACGCGCCCGTCCTGGACATCGGCGACTCCATCCCAGTCCCCGCATGAGTGACCGGCGCGCTGGCGGCTCGCTGTTCGACGCCGCCGCGGCCGAATACGATGCCGCACGGCCGTCCTACCCCGACGAGCTCTACGCCGAGATCGAGGCCAGGACCGGTCCGCTGGCCGGGCGCCTGGTCCTCGACTGCGGGGCCGGCACCGGGATCGCCTCCCGGCAGCTGGCCGCCCGCGGCGCCCGGGTGGTGTCGCCGGACGTGGGCGAGCAGATGCTGCGCCGGGCGCTGGCCCGAAGCCCCGGGTCGGCCTGCGTGACCGGCTAGCCAGCCGTCCCACCGAGCGCATCGAATGCCCGGGGGGTCAGGCGGGTCGTGCCCCCTGGGCGGCGCTGTCGGCTGGCCGGCGAAGCCGGCTAGCCGACAGTCATGGCGAAGACGTGCAGGGCCGCGTTGTAGCCGGTCACGCTGCCTAGTGAGGGCAGGGTGACCGCCTCGACGGTCTTGCCCGCGGCCAGCGGCACCGACTGCTCGAACAGGTACACCTCGTGGCCCGACGAGCCGGTCGGGTAGTTGGCGTAGTTGACCCCGGCCACCTGGACGTTGTCCGGGTTACCGTTCTGGCTGGCGGGATACCAGAAGTTGCCCACCGACAGCGTGAACGCCTGCGTGCTGCCGTCGGTGTAGTAGATGGTGCCGGCGCCCGACTCGACCGAGTTGTTCGCCGCGGCCAGGAAGCCCAGGCTGGTGCCCGAGCCGGAGATGGCGATGGTCTGGCCCTGGGCCATGGTGTTGTCGGGCTGGGCCGCGGCGACGTCGGGCCAGGTGAACGTCAGCCCGCCGGCGGTGACCGAGGCGCCAGGGGTGAGGTTGTCGGCGGCCAGGCCCTCGGCCGAGTAGCTGGTCCCGATGCCGTCGAAGCCGATGAAGCTGGCCGACGGGTTGGGGTTGGCGTCGTCGGTGATGCCGGTGTTGTTGAACGTCGAGGCCAGGCTGGACGCCGGGACCTGGACCTGGGCGGCGTTGATCAGCGTCTGCTGGCCTCCGGCCCCGCCGTACCTGGCCGTGGCCAGCAGGTTGACCACGCCGGGCGACAGCCCGGAGCCGGGCGGGGTGACCTGGAAGGACTGGGTGGCCGACCGGCCCGGCGCGACCGTGCCCGCCGAGGCGGTCCCGGACGGCGTGACCGTCCAGCCTGCGGGCCCGCTCAGCGACAGCGACGCACCGGGCAGCGGGCGGGCGGTGGGGTTGCGCAGCGTGGCCTGGACCGTGAATGGGCCCTGGGCCAGCGCCGAGGAGGAGATCGCGGCCAGCGTCGGCTGCGGAGCTGACGGCGGGCCGTAGGCCGCGGGCGAGTAGCCGGGGCTGAACACCGGCGCCACCGGCACCCCGCCGGCCTGGTTGCCGGCCGCGACCAGGCTGACCTGGGGCAGGCCGCCGCTGGCGCCGTCCAGGCCCCAGACCGCGACGGCCAGCGTGTTGGGCCCGTGCTCGTTCAGGATCCCGGCGGGCACGTAGAACTGGTGCTGCGGGCCGGCGTTGTTCACGTAGCGGCCGATCAGCCAGCCATTCACGTAGATGAACGCCCGGTAGTCGGCCGGGCCCGCGCCGGGGCCCGGCCCGCCGACCTGAACGTCGACCGGCACGTAGCTGTCGCGCGGGAGGCTAAGCGAGAAGCTCGTCCGGTACCAGCCGATGCCCGGCGGCACGCCCCGCGAGGCCCAGTTGTCGGGCAGGGTCACGTCCTGCCAGTCCTGGTCCGGGTAGCCGGACAGGTCCCAGCCGCGATCGGCGCCATAGAGCCCGGCCGGGTTCATCACCCCGCGGACCGGGTCCTGGAGCGTAGTGCCGCCGGGGTCGCCCATCAGCCGCCAGGTGATCGGCGCCGACGAGCCGTTGAGGGACGCGCTGTACAGCCCGACCTTCTCGCCCGACGGTCCCTCGGGGTTGCCGGTGTTCTCCACCAGCACCGCGATCACGTTGTCCGACCCGGCCCGCACCGCCCCGGCCGGGAAGCTGAACGTGGCCGAGGTTGGCCCGGCCGCGGTGCTCGAGCCGAGGAACGCCCCGTTCAGCCAGACCGAGTAGGCCCCGGTGGGCGCGATGCCGTCGGCGCTGAGTGTCACTCCGGTCTCGTTCCCGGTGGCCGTGAAACGGCCCCGGTACCAGACGAACCCGTGGTCGTAGCCGTAGTCCGAGGCGTAGAGCACCGGCGTGGACGGCGAGCTGGCGTTGGAGACCGGGTGGTCGGCCAGGGTCCAGGAGCTGTCGTCGAAGCCTGGCTGGACCTCGGGGGTCTCCGAGCTGAACCTCCAGCCCGTCAGCGCGGGCAGGCTGGCCGGGGCCGGGCCGCGCACCCGGCCCTGGAGCGAGCCGTCACTGCCGGCGGTGGTGGCGACGGGCTGGCCGTTCCAGGTCACCCGGCTCACCGCCGACGGGGCCCAGACGGTCAGCGGGCCGGCGCTGGCGGCGTCGCCGGTCAGCGCCAGCGTCGAGCCGCGCACGGCCGCGGTCCGGACCAGGTAGCCGCCCTGGACCAGGACGGACCCGGCCGGCGTGGTCTCAGGCCAGAAGTCCTCGGCGGTGGCGGTGTCGGCCAGCAGCACCAGCATGGGCGGAGCGCCGCCTCCGGTCACCTCGACCTCGGCCAGGCCGCCCATCGTGTAATTCAGGCGGAGCTGGTTGCGGGCGGAGTCCCAGGTGCTCTGCACCGACCCGGACAGCACGGTCACGGACGGCTGGCTGGAGTACTGGAACACCGTCTCCCCGTCGGTCCCCGCCGGGTCGTCGAACAGCGCTGTCGCCTGTCCGCCAACGGTGGCCTGGGTGGTCAGCTCGGAGGTGGAGTACACGAGGTGCTCTCCGCCGCCAAAGCGGTAATTCGCCGTGAGCAGCCGGGCGTCCCGGCCATCCAGGCTGATCGAGGTACCGGCCTGCTGGGGGATGGCCGGGAAGAAGTCGGCCAGCGCACTGGCGGTGGGCACGTTGATGGCATCGACGACCACCGTGTCCGCCGAGGACGCCGGGTTCTGCTGGCCGGACGCCACGATCTGAAGGGTGTGGCTGCCCGGCGACAGGCCGGTATCGCTGAACAGCACCTGCTGGAAGAGCTTGCCGGCCGGGCTGTAGGTGTCGACGGTGCCGACCTGGCTGCCGTCGACGTACACGTCGGCGATGCCGCCGTTGTTGTCCTTGGGGCCGATCCATTGCA
>JBOHCO010000913.1:0-5228 GCA_050698895.1 Streptosporangiaceae bacterium | reverse complement strand
CCGGCGACCGCGGCCGGCCTCCCGCCCGGTGGGTGTCCCGTAGTTAACACCTGGGTGTTACCTACGGGACACCCACCGGGCTGGAGGCCGGCCGCGGTCGCCGGCTACTCGATATCGCCGATGACGTCGGCCTCGATGTCCAGGAAGTCGCACACCGCCAGCAGCTCGGCCGTGTAGTCGCCGGGCACGGCGTGGATGTGGTTGGCGCTGAACCGGCTCAGGAATTCCGGCGCGCTGGCGGTGAACCTGGCGAACGCGTGCGGCCACTCGAACGTGGACTGACGGGCCAGCCGCTCGGTGGTGCCCGCGTCGAACTCCTCGAACGCACCGCGCAGCACGTGCATGCGGTACCGGCCCGAGGCCCTGGTCAGCCGGGCGAAGGTCATCTCGCCCGGGGCCGCGATGTGGTGCACCGAGGCCCCCCCGGCCGGGAAGTACAGCACCTCCGGGTACAGGTGCACCCGGGCCAAGTTCTGAGCCGGGTCGTCGCTGCGGGCCGCGAACCAGGTCGCGTGCTGGCCCGAGTTGCACAGGTCCCAGACGTCCAGGCTCTCCTCGTAGTGCCGCACGTCGGCGAACAGCACCGGCGTCCCGGACAGGCCCTTGAGGATCTGCATGGTCAGCGCGGCGTCCATGTCGGACTCGGTCGAGCAGACCAGCGTCGGCTTGGGGCCGTCCCAGTCGTAGGGGTCATTGAGGAACGCCTCGGCGATGTCCATCGTGCACCAGCTGTTGGTCATCTCGGGCTGTCCCTTGATGCCGCAGAAGTCCAGGTTCCACTCGTCGGCCAGCTCACGGACCGCGTAGTACACGCCGATCTGCCGCTCCAGCAGCTCGGGGGTCAGCTTCGCGCCGTCGTAGTGCACGCCGGCGGCGTGGCGCTCCAGCCACACCCGGGCCGCCTTGGTGGTGGCCGGGTCCACCGCCGACCCGCGGCGGACCAGCTCGTACTGGTCGATGTCCTCGATGTCGATGCCGAACTCGGCCATCCACTGATCGGTGTTGGCCACGGTGGTGTACATCCCCATCGGCCGTCGCCGATCCGGCCGAACGTCATGCCGCGCAGGCCCTGGGTCACGCTGGCCGCCACGGCCAGCCGGCTGAGCCGGTCGATGACCGCCGGGTCGGCCGGGTCGCCCCAGGTCCGGCTGTGCTTGCGGCCCACCTGGTCAAAACCGCCGCCCGCGGCCAGCATGCCGACCATGCCCGGGTACTGCGGATCGATATTCGAGAACAAGGCCAGCGGCCCGCTGCCCTGGCTCGCGAACAGCAGCGAGAAGTGCGGGAACGCCCAGACCGGATAGTTGATCAGCGTCAGGTCCGGCCGGGCGGCGGCCAGCTCGCGGCCCAGCCGCACCGCGTCGGCGTTGGAGCTCAGGTCACCCTCGCCGGTGAGCACCTCGTGACCCCGCTCGCGCAGCGCGGCGGCCAGCCGGTCCTGCACGTCCAGCCCGAACGGGCCTACCTCCTCGTGTACGAAGTCCCGGCCGTCGGAAGCAGTCGCCAGCGCAATGCGTGCCATGGGGGCCCTTTCCACTAGTCGTTGGGGTCGGTACGTCCGGCGGGCGGGGCGGGCTGGCCCAGCCCCGTGGTGCCGCAGGAGCGGCGGACGATCAGCTCCAGCGGCAGCACCTCGCGGACCGGCGCGAAGCGCTCTCCCTGCAGGCGCCGCATCAGCAGCTCGATGGCCATGGTGGCCATGACCCGGATGGGCTGGCCCAGCACCGTCAGCGGCGGGTCGAGTAGCTCGGCCCAGGGCGGGTTGTCGACCGCGATCATCGCGATGTCGTCCGGCACCCGGAGGCCGGCGTCCCGGACCGCCCACATGGCGCCCAGCGCCATCAGGTTGTTCGCCACCATCAGCGCGCTGACCGGCTCGTCCTGCCGGCCCAGCAGGTCGGCGACCGCCGCGCGGGCCGCGTCCCGGCGGAACCCGCCGTTGGCCAGCACCGGGCGCAGGCCCGCGCCCTCGATCGCGGCCAGGTAGCCCTCCTGGCGCTCGCTGCCCGTCTCGACCTCGGACAGGCCGCCGACGAACGCGATGTTCCGGTGGCCCGCGTCGATCAGGCGCTGGGTGGCCGCCTGGACCGCCGGGACGTTGTCGGCCACCACCGCGTCTGTCGCATCATTCTTGAGCTCCCGGTCGATGGCCACCACCGGGATGTTCAGGTCGCGCAGCTGGTCGATGCTGCCCGCCGGGTCGGACGGCGACAACACGATTCCGCTGACCCGCTCGTCGGCCAGCATCCGCAGGCAGGCCGCCTGCCGGTCGCCGTCCTCGTCGGTGTTGCAGACCAGCACCCGGTGACCGTGAGCCAGCGCGTGCACCTCGATGATCCGGACCATCTCCGCGAAGTGCGGGTTCTCGATGTCGGGGACCACGATCCCGATGGCGTCCATCTGCTGGCGGCGCAGGTTACGGGCCAGCCGGTTGGGCCGGTAGCCGAGCTGAGCCACCGCCGCCCGGACCCGCTCGCGCAGCTCGCCGTCCACGTTCGGATCGCCGTTCAGCACACGGGACACGGTGGCGACGGACACCTCGGCCAGCTCGGCCACATCGCGTATCCGTGCTGGCCGCGGAGGCCTCCCAGGCTGGGCAGCGCCCTCGTCCCGCGGCATGTGGCTCCCTGAGATATCGATTACTCGGCAATCCTAGAAATCGCGCGCCGGGGCTGTCAACGGGCGGTCCGTCGGCCGGGCCGGACCTCGGCGGAGCCCGCGACCGCGCGCCCGGTTCCGTGCTGACCAGCAGCGTTGCTGGGGCCCATGGTTAGATGATCTCCAGGTCGTCCGCGCCGGGCAAAACCGGGAACGGGCCGGCCGGCAGCGTCTGGTACCAGTACGCCACGCTGGCGATGTCATCGCGCAGCGGCAGGTACCGGCCGCCCGACCGCCAGCCCAGCGCCTGCACGGTGACCCGCAGGTCGGTGCCGAACCGGACGGGGTCGGTGAGATGCCAGCGGTACATGCCGAACCTGCTCTGTGTGAACCCCGGATCACTGCCATCCGGAATGATCGCTTCCGGCAAGCCAGAGTACGGCGTGGTGAACGTCTTATACCGGCCATTGACCCAGAAGTTGTAGGAGCCCAGGAAATAGTCTTCCGTGCCCGTGCTGGCGATGGTCGGCCACTCATCATCGCCGTCCAGGTAGAACTTCACCTCGCCCTCACCCCACCAGCCGCTGCTGTTCGAGCCCCAGGCCAGGTAGGTGCCCACGTAGTGGCCCCGCCCGCGCACGTCGTCCAGGATCACGTGCTCGGTCTGGTACTCGAGCGGGTTACTGCGCCGGAACTGCGCGTGGAAGTAGGCTGCGTCCTCGCCGACCTCGCAAAGCTCGTAGTTGACCTGGTAGTAAATCCGGGCCTCGTCATCCGAGCGATTCTCGATCGTCATCCGGCAGCCCTGCCGGAACGGCATTTCCCAGAAGCAGTTGAGCCCGCTGCCCGGATTCACGCACACCGGCGGCGAGGACACCTGAGCGTGCCCGGCCCCGGTCGTCCCGCCCCAGCCCGACGCGAAGAAGTCGCCCAGCGGGCATTCCACGCTCGGCTCCGCCTGGCCGTCCCAGTACATCCGGATGATCAGGTGCCGCCAGGCGCAGCCCGCCGGCGTGAGCCAGATCTGCCGGATGACCCCCGGCCCCTCGATGGCGGCCAGCTCGAACGTGGACCCGGCCGGCACATGGACGAACGGCGAGACCTTCCAGCCCCGCCCCAGGTCGCCTGCGGCGGCCGAGGCCGCCCCGTCGGTCGCGCTGGCCGCCGCGCCCTTGGCCCCGGTGAAGTTCTCCGGCGTGATGGCCCTCGACTGCGCGGCCACGAGCCTGGAGAGTCCGCTCACACCCGAGCCCAGTCCGCCGTTCATGCCATCACCCCTGACCTCGTTGCCGCCCGGCCGGCCCTCGCTAGCCGGCCGCGGCCTGTCCCGCAGGCGGTGGTCCGTCCGGCCCGGGCCGCGGTTCGTCCCCGCTGCGGTCAGCTCAGCAGCCAGGCCATCCAGCTCTGTAATCGATTTCTGAACTTGAGCATACTGAGCCCCGCCTTGGCCCGTCAATAACGGATATAACCGGTCGCATCGGGTACGGGCGCCGGCTCACGCGGGCCAGCCGGCCGCTTGTGCGATACTCGGCAAACATCTGACCTGTGCCTGCCGAGCCGATCGCCTAGTCGCGCTGCCGCAGGCGACCAGGTGCGGCGGGACAAGGGTGGCGGGACAAGGGTGGCGGGACAAGGGTGCGGAGGGCAGCGCCGTGGCGGTGACCGACGAGGCGATCGAGAAGATCAAGTCAATGATCGTCTCGGGGGCCCTCCGGCCCGGGGACCGGCTGCCCAAGGAGGCCGACCTCGCCGCCGAGCTGGGGCTGTCCCGCAGTTCGCTGCGGGAGGCGGTCCGGGCCCTGTCGCTGATCAACATCCTCGACGTCCGGCGCGGCGACGGCACCTACGTGACCAGCCTGGAGCCCGCCGTGATGCTGGAGGCGCTCAGCTTCATCGTGGACTTCCACCGGGACGCCAGCGTGCTGGAGTTCCTGCAGGTCCGGCGGATTCTGGAGCCCGCGGCCACGGCCATGGCCGCCGAGCGGGTCAGCGACAGCGACGTGGCCGCCCTGGGCGAGTTGCTGGACAGCCTCGGACCGCATCCCGAGGTGGATGACCTGGTCGCCAACGACCTGGAGTTCCACCGGCGCATCGCGGCCCGCTCGGGCAACTCGGTGCTGTGCTCCCTGCTGGACACGATCTCCGCCCCGACGACCCGGGCCCGGGTCTGGCGCGGCCTGACCCAGTCGGGCGCGCGGGAGCGCACCCTGGCCGAGCACCGGGCCATCGTCGACGCGCTGGCCTCGCGGGACCCGGAGGTGGCCCGGTCCTGGGCCACGGTGCACATCGCCAACGTCGAGCAGTGGCTCGCCTCCGTCCTCTGACCGGGTCGCCGCCCCCGCGCCCCCCCGGAGCAGTTCGGTTCGTCCGTGCCATAGGCCGGATCATCCGAACCACTCTTGGACCGTGTTGCCCGTGTGGTCTCTGGGGCCTAGCCGGGGGAATCGGCGAGGTCGCGGGCGGTGTCCCCGGCCACGGAAACGGGCCTCAGGTGAGCCCGTACAGGGCGCGGGCGTTGGCCGCGAAGAAGGCGCCCAGCTCGGGCGGGCTCAGGTGCGGCGACAGCAGGTCGCGGGCCAGGGCCAGCACCTCGGCGTAGGTGGCGGCCAGCAGGCAGACCGGCCAGTCGG
>JBOHCO010000912.1:0-2203 GCA_050698895.1 Streptosporangiaceae bacterium | reverse complement strand
GGCGTCGCCGCCGGGGTGACCATCGGCCTGGTGGTGCCGGTCAGCCACCGGCTCCTGGCCGCGGGCATGGCCGTGCTGGCCGCGGCCGGCGCGGTCGTCGCGTTCGGAGTGGTCGCCTACCTCCTGGACGACGGCGATCTGCGGGCCATCCTGGCCCGGCTGCGCCAGATCCTGCGGCCGCGCCTGGCCCGGGGATAATCCGCGGCCGCCCGCCCCGGGCCGCGAAGCCGGCCGCGCCCTTCGCGGTCCGCGGCGGCCTTTCCGGTGTGGCCGTCGTCTCCGCCAGCGACGCCTGGTCGGCGGACTGCCGGCCGGCCACCTGCACCAGCACGCTGATCGAGCACTGGAACGGCCGCGCCTGGAAGCTGAGCTGACCCGATTTACCGCCCATTGCCCTGGAGCGCGGTTTAGTGTCATGCTCTGGCTGCGAGCGGTGCCCCCCTCCACCGCTTGCGGCTGTTCGACGATGCCGGCGGCCGGCGGCCCCGGTTCCGGGATCGCCGAGGCTGCGGGCTGTCTAGGGGGGAGGTGGCAGCCGGTGCGCGCACCTCTGCCTGCCGCACGTCTGATCGCCGCCATAGCGGTTCCGATGCTGGTCGCCGGGGTGGCCGTCCCGGCTACGGCCGCGGCCGCCCGGCCCGCGAGCCGGGCGGCGTCCTTCACCATCAGCGGCTCCCTATCCAGCGTGGCCATCGCCTCGGCTCGCAGCGCCTGGGCGGTCGGCTGTGCCGGCAACTGCTTCTCCGCCAGCGGCAGGACCCTGATCGCGCGGTGGAACGGCAGCACCTGGAAGCGGGTGCCCAGCCCGAGCCCCGCGCGAGGCGTCCTCGCCGGTGTCACTGCCCTCTCCGCACGCAATGCCTGGGCGGTCGGCTGCGCCGGCAAGTGCTACTCCGAGAGCGGCACGACCCTGATCCTGCACTGGAACGGCACGGCGTGGAAGCGCGTGCCCAGCCCGGCCATCGCGCACAGCACCCTCGACGGCGTGGCCGCCGTTTCCGCGACGGACGCCTGGGCCGTCGGCTCCACCGGCACGACGCACCCCAGGACCCTGATCGTGCACTGGAACGGCCGGGCGTGGAAGCGGGTGCCCAGCCCGAGCCCGGGGTTCGCCGGCCTCAGGTCCGTGGCGGCATCCTCGGCCCGCAGCGCCTGGGCCGTCGGCTGCAGCTACACCAATGACAGCCAGTGCACGGACGTCATCGAGCACTGGAACGGCGCCACCTGGAAGCGGGTCCGCGGCCCGGCCCCGCCCGCCTCCAACCTGAACAGCGTCGCCGCGCTCTCGTCCCGCAGCGCCTGGACGGTCGGTCTCGGCGGCACCGGCGGCGGGAGCTGGATCGCGCACTGGAACGGCCGCACCTGGAAGCGGGTGTCCAGCCCGAATCCCGCGGGCTTCCTCTACTTCCTCTCCGGCGTGGCCGCCGCGTCGGCCCGCAGCGCCTGGGCGGTCGGGTCCTACGCGACCGCCTCCCGCGACAGTTCCCTGATCCTGCGCTGGAACGGCAAGTCCTGGAAGAAGACGCCCAGCCCGGCGGGCAGCCTCGCAGGCGTGGCCGCCGCCTCCGCCCGCAGCGCCTGGGCCGTCGGCTCCACCAGCCACGGCAAGACCCTGATCCTGCACTGGAACGGCACCTCGTGGAAGTGACCTGACCGGCAGCCGGGCCGGCAGATCACCCCGACGACAGGAAGGAACGGTGGCGGCATGCGCTCGACGCGGCCTGTCCTGCGCGTGGGCCTGACCCCCGAGGACACGGTGTCCTGAGCGGCGTCGCGGCAGTCTCGGCCCGCGACATCTGGGCCGTTGGCCAGACCGGGCGCAGCCATGCGCAGCGCCGGCGTCGATGAGCAGCCGGACGGTCTCGGCCCAGTTACCGGGCCGGCCGGCGTAGGCGGCGGTGATCGCGGCGCGGTCACCGTCGGTCAGCCGGCCCGGAAGGCCGGGCTCCTCGGCCGGCAGCCGCTGGGCCGCCGCGATGCACTGGTCGTCGTCCGCGCTGGCTCCCGCGTCCAGCAGCAGCCCGGTGATGGCTGGGTTGCTCACCTCCACCGGCCCTTTCAGGGCGGCGCTCGACCGACGCCAGCGCGAAGGCCTCGGCCGGCGCTCCTTGGCCTGGCGGCGCAGCAGGCTGAGGTTCGGGCGGTCGGGAAGCGAAGCGGACATGGCGTCTCCCTCATGCGCCTGCGGTCCGCTGCTCAGGCC
>JBOHCO010000911.1:0-4122 GCA_050698895.1 Streptosporangiaceae bacterium | reverse complement strand
GTGCTCCAGGTGCTGACTCGGGTCAGCAGCCGGGGCCGGGCCCTGGGCGGGGAGGCGGCGGAGCTTGGTCATATGGCGGCGGAGCAGGAATCGGCCCTGCGCCGGCTGATCAGCGGGACCGCACCGGCGCCGGCGGCGAGCCTCGCGGGGGTTCGCGGGGCCGAGGCGATGAGCCCGGCGTGCCCGGTGGGCGAGGCGGCTCGCATAGCGACCGTGAGCAGCTCGGCGGTCGATCAAAAGCTGAGCACGGCGGGCCTGGGAGACGAGGGCGCTCGAGTCGAGCCGAGGGCAAGCGCACCCGAGACGGTGCCCGCAGGCAGTCTCAGGGATCCGGGCGGGAGTGGTGGGGCTGGTGGGGTTGACGGGACTGGCCGCAGTGGTGGGGCTGGGGGGATTGGCCTGGCACCGGTCACCACGGATGCGGCCGCAGGTGCGGTCCGAGGCGGGCTCGCGATCTCGCCCGGGCCCGCCCGCAGCCTCTGGCCTGTCCGGCGCCCGCGCAAGGCCGGCACCGCGAAGGCAGCTGACACCACGGCCGCTGACACCACGGCCGCTGACACCAAGACCGCTGACACCAAGACCGCTGACACCAAGACCGCTGACACCACGGCCGCTGACACCACGGCCGCTGACACCATGGGCACCAGGACAAAGAACACCAGCACAAAGGGTGCCGGCACCAGGGCGACCGGCACCAGGGCCAGGCCAGCGAAGACCGCGCCTCAGCCCGACAGCGCCGACCAGCCCGTGGACCTGCGGGAACTGATCGAGCGATTCGGGGACCCGCAGGTGACAGTGTCCTGCCCGGCCAGCGCCGTGCCGCTGCCGGCCTCGGCGGCAACGGCGCTGAGCGGGGCCACGGCGGCCGCGCTGGACAACGTGCGGCAGCACGCCGGGGCGGATGCGCACGCCTGGGTGCTGGTGGAGGACGTGGGCGAGATGGTGCGGGTCAGCGTCCGCGACAACGGGATCGGCTTCGCCGATGGCAGACTGGCGAAGGCCACGGCGGCGGGCCGGCTCGGCGTGTCGCACTCGATCGTCGGCCGGCTGCGCGAGGTAGGCGGCACCGCCTGGGTGACGTCCGTGCCGGGCCAGGGAACGGAGGTGGAGCTTGCCGTCCCCCGAACCAGACCATCCGGTCCGCGTCCTCATCGTGGACGATCATCCGATCTGGCGTAACGGCGCGGCCAGGGATCTGACCGAGGCGGGCTACGAGGTGGTCGGCACGGCCGGCGATGGCGCCCAGGCGCTGCGGGTGGCGGCCGCCACGCGGCCGGAGCTCATCGTCCTGGACCTGCACCTGCCGGACATGTCGGGCGCCGAGGTGACCCGCAAGCTGCTGGCGGCCAGCCCGGAGGTCCGGGTGCTGATGCTGTCGGCGAGCGGCGAGCGCCAGGACGTGCTGGACGCGGTGACGGCCGGCGCGAGCGGGTACGTGCTCAAGTCGGCCCAGCTAGCTGAGCTGGTGGCAGCGGTGCGGGCGACGGCGGCAGGGCAGGCGGTGTTCACGCCGGGCCTGGCCGGGCTGGTCCTCGGCGAGTACCGGCGGCTGTCGGCGCCAGCGAGTAAGGTCGTCGCACCGGTCCTGACCGACCGCGAGGCAGAAATCCTGCGGCTGGTCGCCAAGGGCCTGACATACCCGCAGATCGCGCAGCGGCTCACGCTGTCCACGCGAACGGTCCAGAATCACGTCCAGAACACGCTGAGCAAGCTTCAGCTCCACAACAAGGCCCAGCTGGTGCGGTACGCACTCGAGCTGGGCGTGGACTAGCTGGGCGTGGACTAGCTGGGCAAACCTGAGACGAAGACGTTGAACCGGCGAGTCCGGGGGTATGGACATCAGAAGGCATCATGTCCTATCAATTAGATCGGGAAAGATCCGAACTCCCCTGGACTAGCTGGAGGAGAAGCCGTGGCCCGGCCAGACTTCTTCGTCGCGGGCGTGCCGAAGGCGGGTACGACGGCTTTGCACGCGGCCCTGGCGCGGCATCCCGCGCTGTACATGTCGACGGTCAAGGAACCGAAGTTCTTCCTGACCGACGGTCCGCCGCCCGCTCAGGGCGGGCCCGGCGACGCGAAAACCTACAAAGAGCACGTCTGGCACCGGCCGGACTACGAGGCGCTGTTCGACCCGGCCTCGGCCGGGCAGGTGCGCGGCGAGTCGACGCCGTTCTACCTGTACAACCGGGCGGCTCAGCAGCGGATCCGGGCCCAGATCCCGGCGGCCAAGCTGATCGTGGTGCTGCGCGACCCGGTGGAGCGAGCACACTCGAACTGGACCCACCTGTGGTCGGCGGGCCTGGACCCGATCGGCGACTTCGTCCAGGCCTGCGGCGAGGAGGAGCGGCGAATCGAGGCGGGCTGGGCCGAGTTCTGGCATTACCAGGCGCTGGGCCGGTACGGGGAGCAGCTGCAGCACCTGTACCGCCTGTTCCCGCGCGACCAGATCCTGGTGTTCCGCTACCGGGCGATGATCGAGCGCCCGGCGCAGACGCTGGACCAGATCTGCGCGTTCCTGGGCGTCCCGCGGGGCGTGCTGACGGAACTGCCGCGCGAGAACGTGACGGCGCATCCGGACCCGACGCTGCGCCATCGGGCGGTGGCCAAGACGCTGCGCGCGGGGCATCAGGTCACCGCGGCGCTGCCGGGACATGCCGGCTCGGGCCTGATCGACCGCCTGGAGCGGATCCTGCAGCAGGACGCGGCGCCGCGCCGGCCGCTGACCTGGGAGGAGCGCCAGGAGCTGATCCCGCGGTTCGAGGCCGACATCGCCTTGCTGGAGTCGGTGACCGGCCAGGAGTTCGGCGACTGGCTGGCCCCGCGCGGCGACTCGGGCGGCCTGGTCGGCGCGCGGCCGAGCGGGCAGCGCCAGGCCCGCAACGGCCGTCCCCGCAGTTACTGACCTGGCCCCCGGGCAGGCGCCCCGCCGTGACCTGCGGCCGATGCCGCTAGCGAAGCTCGGTGCGCAGGTCGTGTGAGCCGTCGGCCCTGGTCAGCTCGTAGTAGAGGCGCTCGTGGCCGTCACCAAGGTCGACCATGCTGACGTAGCGCAGGCCCTGGGCGCCCTCGTCCGACTGGGCCACCGGCTCCGCGCCGATCGGGGCCAGGGCGGCGGGCCCGGTTCCGACGGCCAGGCCGGTGCGCTCCTCGTAGTTCTCGGCCGCGGTGGCCCGGCCGTCATAGAAGGCCATTACCCCGCCGGGGGCAAACCGGACCGAGCTGATCCGGACCCCGCGGGAGTCCCACTCGCCGGGCCGCCGGCCCAGGGCCACGCCGTGCCAGGTCCAGTCCAGCCCGTCCGGGCTGGTCGCGTACTCCGTTACCATCTGGTCGGCCTCATCGGCGTCGGCCAGCGGGTGGGTGGACGCCCACAGGTGCCAGGTCCCGTCGCGGCGGATGATCACCGGGTCCTTGACCGCCTTGGCGTCGTCGCCGGGCAGCACGGTCCACCGGGTCGCGGGATCAAAGGAGCCGGGGTCGTCGGCCTCCATGACCTCGACCCGCCAGTGCTTGGTCCCGTGGGTGGCACAGCTCAGGTACAGCCGCCAGCGGCCATCGGGCAGATCGACCAGGACGGGCCGCTCCAGCGACTCGGCGTCGACCTGCTCCTTGGTGATCGTCTGCAACGTGGTGAAGGTCTCGCCATCAGCCGAGCGGGCGATCTCAACGGCATAGCCGCGGCCCTGCCCGATGGGCCGACGCAGCCGGTAAGCCAGGAAAATCTCGTCGCCGTGACGCATGGCGCTCGGCGCGCCGACCCAGTTCCCGGCCCCGGTTCCGGGCGGCGGGACGGCGACAACAGACTTCTCGGGCTGCGGTGGCAGGGTGTCACATGGCAAGGTCGCGAGCTGCGCGACGAGCTCTTCTTCACTAATCACTATCGAAACAATAGGACATCTGGGCCGACGCTGAGGCAAAGATCTCCTACCTGGTCTCATCGCAGGTCAGCACAGGGGTCCAGGACCCTCGTGGCCGTAGTGGCCGTAGTGGCCGGATCGCTTTCCCGGTCGGCCTTCGGCTCGGTCAGAATTCACTCTGGTGATATTCCCCACCACCGGTCACGGCACGCCGATCGCGGCCAGCAGCACGAGCAGCATCGTCGCGGTGGCCAGCACGCCGTGC
>JBOHCO010000910.1:0-1377 GCA_050698895.1 Streptosporangiaceae bacterium | reverse complement strand
GCTGCTCGAGGGCGAGGTCGTGCTCACGCGGCAGGTCGGCGCGGACAACGTCGAGGTCAACCGGACCAGCGACAGGGGCGTGTACGGCGGCGCGTTCATGGCCTATCTCGGCGACCGCATCCCGCAGACCTACAACAACTCGATGCGGGTCATCCGGCCGGCGCGGTTCTTCGTGCTCGACGCGGGCAAGTTCGCCGCGCTCATGCGCGACTGGTTCCCGATGGCGGTGCACCTGCTGGAGGGGCTGTTCTTCGGGACCAAGAACACCCAGCAGGCCATCGGCCAGCGGGATCTGCTCCTCGCCCTGGGGTCGCTGACCGCCGGGCTGGCCCACGAGCTGAACAACCCGGCCGCGGCCGCCGTGCGGGCCACCGCCGCGCTGCGCGAGCGGGTCGCCGGCATGCGCAACAAGCTCGGCTACCTGGCCGCCGGCGGCTATGACCGGTCCGCCCTGGAGGCCCTGGTCGGGCTGCAGAACGACGCCGCCGAACGGGTCTCCAAGGCCAAGGCGACCACGCTGGGCCCGCTGGAGGCCTCTGACGCCGAGGACGCCACCGCGGACTGGCTAGACGATCATGGCGTCGCCAGGGGCTGGGAGCTGGCCCCGGTGTTCGTGCAGGGCGGCATGGACGCCTCGTGGCTGGACCACGTCGAGACCACCCTGGCCGACGTCGTGCCGGCCGACGCCCGGGCCTCGGCCCTGGACAGCTCGCTGCGCTGGCTGGCCTACACCGTCGAGTCCGAGCTGCTGATGAACGAGATCGAGGACTCGGCCACCCGGGTCTCGGCCCTGGTCGGCGCGGCCAAGCAGTACTCGCAGATGGACCGGGCCCCGTACCAGGTCGTGAACGTGCACGAGCTGCTGGACAGCACGCTGGTCATGCTCGCGGCCAAGATCGGCCCGGATGTCACCATCGCCAAGGACTACGACCGCACGCTGCCGGACATCCCGGCCTATCCGGGCGAGCTGAACCAGGTCTGGACCAACCTCATCGACAACGCGGTTTCCGCGATGCACGGCGCGGGCACCCTCACTATCCGGACGGCGCGGGACGGGGATTACCTGCTCGTCGAGGTCGGTGACACCGGCCCCGGCGTGCCGCCGGAGATCAGGGACCGGATCTTCGAGCCATTCTTCACGACCAAGCCGGTCGGCGAGGGAACCGGGCTGGGCCTGGACATCTCGTGGCGGATCGTCGTGAACACCCACCACGGGGACCTGCAGGTCGAGTCCGTGCCCGGAGACACGCGGTTCCGGGTGCGGCTGTCGCTGACCGCCCCGGCGGCTGAGGCCGCCCCGGCCGAACCAGGAAAGGATGCCGAATGAGCGAGGTAGCCGGGATCGACCCGACCGTCGCCCCGAGCGGGACTGGCTGC
>JBOHCO010000909.1:0-2134 GCA_050698895.1 Streptosporangiaceae bacterium | reverse complement strand
GTCGAGGACGGCGGCGTCCTGCTGCTGCCCGCGAGCGTCTACGCCTCCGCGCTGGCCCCGCTGCCGGACGACCGGTTCCGGATCGGGATCGGCCGCGCGGATGCCCCGGAGGACGTGGCCGCACTAGAGGACTTCCTGGGCCGGCGAGCCTGAGGCAAAAGTGGCCTAATTGCTGTTCTACTCCTGTGTACACGGAGCTAAAGGGCAAGTTACCATCCGGTAGATCATTCCTCGCTATACCCCGCGGTCAGGAGAAATGATGCATCGCATCGCGTCGATCATCGCTGCGGCCACCGTCGTTACCGCAGCCGCTGTCACCGGAGCCGGGCCGGCCCTCGCCGCGCCCCGGGCCCCGGCCCCCGCTCCCGCTTACTACCTGTCGCTCGGCGACTCGCTCGCCGTGGGCGTCCAGCCCAACGCCAAGGGCGCCTCGGTCGAGACCAAGCAGGGCTACGCGGACCAGCTCTACACCGCGCTCAAGATGGGCAACCCGCTGCTGAAGCTGGAGAAGCTCGGCTGCCCCGGCGAGACCACCACCAGCATGATCAAGGGCGGCATCTGCAAGTACTCGGACGGCTCGCAGCTCAGCCAGGCCGTGGCGTTCCTCAAGGCGCACGCCGGGCACATCCAGGTGGTCACGATTGACATCGGCGCCAACGACCTCAACCCCTGCGTGGTGCTGACCAGCATCCCCAAGATCGTCGCGTGTCTCACCAAGGTCTTCAAGATCATGCTGCCTAATCTCGGCGCGATCATGACCGAGCTGCGCGCGGCCGGCGGCCCGTCGCTGAAGATCGTTGGCATGACCTACTACGTGCCCGAGCTGGCCGAGTGGCTGGAGGGCGGCGCCGCCCGCCAGGTGGCCGAGGCCTCTCCCGAGCTGGGCTCGATCTTCGGCCAGGACCTGCGCACGGTCTACAAGAAGTTCGGCGCGCCGGTGGCCAGCATGTACCAGGCGTTCGACACCGCCGACATCAAGACCATGGTCACCCTGCCCGCGTTCGGCAAGGTGCCGAAGGACGTGGCGATGGTCTGCTACTACACCTGGGAGTGCGCGCCCAAGCCGCAGGGCCCGAATGAGCACGCCAACGTGCTGGGCTACGGCCTGATCGCGAACACCTTCCTGAAGGTCATCGCGGGCTAGCTGAGCAGCAAACACCGCGCGAAATGGGCGGCTGCCGGAAGGCAGCCGCCCGTTTGCGCGTTACTTAGTGCGAGTCGCGGGCCACCTCGTCGCCGCTGCTGCCGACCAGGAAGCCCAGGTCGGCGCCGGTGTCCGCGCCGCCCACGGTGTCCACGTAGAGGCGCTCCCAGCCCCGCCGGGGCGCGGCCAGGGCCTTGGTCATCGCCGCGGGCGCGGTCCGCTGGCGCAGTTCCTCCTCGGGCACCTCGACGTCGACCCGGCGGCCCGGCACGTCCAGCGTGATCCAGTCGCCGGTCCGCACCAGGGCCAGCGGCCCCCCGGCCGCCGCCTCCGGCGCGACGTGCAGCACCACGGTCCCGTAGGCGGTGCCGCTCATCCGGCCATCGCAGATGCGCACCATGTCCCGCACGCCGCGCTGGAGCAGCTTGGCCGGCATCGGCATGTTCGAGACCTCGGGCATGCCGGGGTAGCCCTTCGGGCCGCAGCCGCGCAGCACCAGCACCGAGTCCTCGTCCACGTCCAGGTCCGGATCGTCGATCCGGGTGTGCATGTCCTCGATGGAGTCGAAGACCATCGCCCGGCCCCGGTGCCGCAGCAGCCCCGGGGTGGCTGCCGCGGGCTTGATGATGGCCCCGCTGGGGGCCAGGCTGCCGTACAGTACCGCGATCCCGGCCCCGGCCTGGAGCGGCTCGGCGCTGGTCCGGATGACGTCGGCATCCCAGATCTGGGCCTGCTCCAGGTAGTCCACCAGCGGCTGGCCGGTGACGGTGAGGGCGCGTGAGTCCAGCCGGTCCCGGACCTCGCGCAGCACGGCCAGGAGGCCGCCGGCCCGGTGGAGGTCTTCCATCAGGAACTTGCCCGCCGGCTGGAGGTTGACCAGCAGCGGGACCTCGGCGCCGATCCGGTCGAAGTCGTCCAGGCTCAGCGGCACCCCGACCCGGCCGGCGATGGCCAGCAGGTGCACCACGGCGTTGGTCGAGCCGCCCAGGG
>JBOHCO010000908.1:0-3156 GCA_050698895.1 Streptosporangiaceae bacterium | reverse complement strand
CGCAAGCTGCTGAGCCCGCTGGCGCTGGCCGACGAGGCGCAGCGGGCCCACCTGCGGCGGCTCGACGCGGGCGCGCAGGTGCGGATCAGTTCCGCGCCGCTGCCCCACGAGACGATCATCCTGGACCGGCGGGTCGCGATACTGGCCGGTCACCCGTCGCCGCTCGGCCGCGAGTACACGGTGACAACGTCCCCGGTCCTGGTCGGCGGGGTTTACTCACTGTTCACCGCCGCCTGGGAGGCGGCCACCGACCTGAGCGCCTACCTGCGCGGCGAGGTCCCCGAGCTGGCGCCCGAGGCCCGGGAGATCCTGCGGGCGCTGGGCGAGGGCCTGACCGACGAGGCGGCCGCCCGGCGGCTGGGCACCTCGCTGCGCACCTACCGGCGGCGGGTCGCCGAGCTGATGGCCGCGCTCGAGGCCGGCTCCCGCTTCCAGGCCGGGATGCGGGCTGGTGAACTCGGCCTGGCCCGCTGACGCGACCATCCACTGCCGGCTCGGACCTATCCGCAGAGCCGCCATTAAAAAGTAGCCATGTACGAGATACATGTATACGGTACATGTATCTCGTACATGACCTCAGCGCCGAGGCTTCCAGTGCCATGAACGGAGAGAGAAAGATGGGTAGTGAGTCGGGGGCCCGTTACCTGGACCCGGTAGGGGATCGGGGGGTCAGAGCTCGGTGGTCCTGGCGCCGGGCGGAGCGACGAGCGGTCGCCGAGCATGAGCAGTGGCTCGCCGCCAACCTGCGACGGCTGGCCGCGGCCGGGGCGTCGGTGTTCTGGGCCGCGGAGACCGCCACCAGCCAGGCGACGGCCAGGACGGCCGGGATCGTCCGGCTGAGGCATCGGAGCTGGCAGCTGCTGCTAGCCGGGGTCGCCTCCGGCCCTCGTGCGGAGCTGGAGCGGGCCAGCCACCAGGGGCGGCTTCGCCTCGACGCTGCGGGCCGTTACGGAAGGTTCTGGTGGATCGAGATCGTCAGCGACGGCGCTGCGCGCGGGGAGAAGGTCGTCCTGCTGGGCTCCCAGCTATGGCTGACCCCCGCCGGGGGAGGCCGTGGCCGGGCCGCAGCACCTCGAACACCGGGATACCTGGGCGTGTCGGGCGCTCACTGATTGACGGCTGATCAGCAACGCCGGGCGAGCAGGTCCTGGCCCGGGCCGCTAGTGATAGCTTGCGATTGTGCTGGCGGGGCTTCTCGGGGGCGGGGACGTTCAGGGAACGCCGGACCCGTAGCGTTTCCGATGACAGCGAGACCGTGCGCCAGCAGGCGGCGGCCCCACTTATCTCGAACGGAGACTCACGATGAGTTTGACGATCGGTGACACTGCCCCCGACTTCACCGCCGCGACCACCGACGGCTCGATCGGCTTTCACCACTGGATCGGCGATTCCTGGGCCGTGCTCTTCTCGCACCCGAAGGACTTCACGCCGATCTGCACCACCGAACTCGGCTACATGGCCTCCATCAAGTCGGAGTTCGACCGCCGCGGCGTGAAGATCATGGCGCTGTCGGTCGATCCGGTGGACAAGCACGCCGCCTGGTCCTCCGACATCGAGGAGACGCAGGGCACCGCCCCGAACTACCCGATGATCGGTGACTCCGACTTCACCGTCTCCAAGGCCTACGGGATGCTCGGCGCTGACGTCAGCGGCGACCCGGCCGACCGCACGGCAGCCGACAACCAGACCGTGCGCAGCGTCTTCGTGGTCGGCCCGGACAAGAAGATCAAGATGATCATGCTCTACCCGATGACGACGGGCCGCAACTTCGACGAGATCCTGCGGGTGATCGACTCGCTGCAGCTGACCGCCCAGCACAAGGTGGCCACGCCGGCGAACTGGAAGCAGGGCGAGGACGTCGTGATCTCCGGCTCGGTGTCCAACGACCAGGCCAAGGAGATCTTCGGCAGCTGGACCGAGCCCAAGCCCTACATCAGGATCGTTCCCCAGCCGAGGTAAGCCCACCGCACCAGGCCAAGGCCAGCAGCAATCACCGGACGGGGGGAACGGCCGATGCGAATTCTGGTGCTCGGCGCGGGCTTCGGCGGCCTGGAGCTGACCACTCGGCTCTCGGCCGCGCTGGGTGACGCGGTTGACATCGTGCTGATCGACCAAGCCGATGGATTCGTGTTCGGCTTCTCCAAGCTCGACGTGATGTTCGGCCGCACCACGGCGGACGCGGTCCGGCATTCGTACCGTGACCTGGTCAAGCCGGGTGCCCGGTTCGTCCAGGCCACGATCCGGTCCATCGACCCGGTAGGTCGCCGGGTCGAGACGGACGCCGGCGCGTTCGAGGCCGACGTGATGGTGGTGGCCCTGGGCGCCGACCTCGACCCGGCCGCGACGCCGGGGCTGGCCGAGGCCGGCCGTGAGTTTTACACCGTCGGCGGCGCCTTCGCCAGCCGCGACGTGCTGGAGTCGTTCGTTGGCGGACGGGTCATCGTCGGTGTCACCTCGACACCGTTCAAGTGCCCGCCCGCCCCGAGCGAGACCGCGCTGATGCTGCACGACTACCTGGTCGAGCGAGGCCGGCGCGAGGCCAGCCAGATCTCGCTGGTCATGCCGCTCGGCGTGCCGATCCCGCCCTCGCCGGCGGCGTCGCAGGCACTGCTGGCGGCATTCGAGGAGCGGGGCATCAGCTGGTATCCGGACCGGCTGGTGCGCGGCCTGGACCCGGAGCGCCGGGTGGCGATCCTCGCCGACGGTGACGAGATGCCCTTTGACCTGTTCCTCGGCGTACCCGTCCACCGGGTGCCCGCGGTGGTGGCCGAGTCCGGGATGTGCGTCGACGGATGGATCCCGGTCAGCCCGCTCACCCTCGAAACCGCTTACCCGGATGTCTACGCGGTGGGAGACGTGACGAGCGTCGGCACGCCCAAGGCGGGAGTCTTCTCCGAGCGGCAGGCATCGGTCGTCGCCGATCAGCTGATCGCCCGGCACGGACGGGCCGACGCGGCGTCGACGTACGACGGCAAGGGCATCTGCTACATCGAGTTCGGTCACGACCGGGTCGCCCGCGTCGAGGTCACGTTCGTCAGCGGCCAGCCACCGAACGGGCAGTTCGACGAGCCGTCCGACCTGCTGCTGGCCGACAAGGCCGAGTTCGGGACCAGCCGCGTGCGGCGCTGGTTCGACCGTGACTGGACCAGCTACTGA
>JBOHCO010000907.1:0-2774 GCA_050698895.1 Streptosporangiaceae bacterium | reverse complement strand
GGGCCCGGCTGGACCACAGGCCCTCGGGGCCGCCGATGATGGCGATCCGCTGGTGGCCCAGGTCGGTCAGGTGCCGGGTCGCGGTCAGGCTGCCCTGCCAGTTGGTGGTGCCCACCGACATGATCCCGTCGCCGGGCTCCTCGGGCGGGTCGATGACCACCAGCGGGATCCGGGCCGCGGCCAGCCGCTGGAGCTCCTGGCTGCCGGGCAGGTGCAGCACGCACAGCGCGCCGTCGGTGCCCCGGTCGGCGGCGTGGTCCAGCCAGCCGGTGAACTCGGCGGGCGAGGCCACGGTGGTGACGACCACGCTGGTGCCCGTCTCGGTGGCGGCCTCCACGGTGCCGCGCAGCAGTTCCTCGGCCCACGGGCTGTGCAGGGTGGCGATGAGCAGGTCCACCACGCCGAAGCCGATCCGCGAGGCGACCTGGTAGCCGTGCTGGCGCAGCAGGCCCGCGATGCGCTCCCTGGTGCCCGCGGCCACGTCGGTGCGCCCGTTGAGGACCTTGGACACGGCCGAGACCGACACCCCCGCCTCGGCGGCGATGCCGACCAGCGTGCTGCGGCGGCTCACGTACCCCCTATTGACCAGGCCGCGGAATGCGTCTTAGCTAGAGGCTAACGGAGCGAACGCTTTTCGAAAAGCATGGGTTCGAAAGCACTGCCTTGAGGAGCTTGAGCGGCTTGACCAGCATCCCGACCAGTACCCCGCGCATCCCGGCACTTCAGCTGTACACCGTCCGCGAGCAGATCGCCGCCGACCGCAAGGGCGTCCTGGCCCGGGTCGCCGGCTTCGGCTATGGCGCCGTCGAGGCGTTCAACATCCTGAGCGACCCCGAGGGGCTGCGCGACGACCTGGCCGCGGCGGGGCTGGCCGTGACGAGCGTGCACGCGATCCCGGTGGGCGACGACGCGGCCGCGATCGTGGCCGCGGCCACGACCCTGGGCACCGACACGATCGTCGTGCCGTACCTGCCGCCGGCCCGGTTCGCCGATGCGGACGCCGTGCGCGGGGTCGCGGCCGAGCTGAACGAGGCGGCCCGCCGGGTCGCGGACGACGGCCTGCGCCTGGGGTACCACAACCACGACCACGAGCTGTCCGCGATCGTGGACGGCCGGCCCGCGCTCGAGGTGCTGGCCGGGCAGCTGGACGACGGCGTGCTGCTCGAGGTGGACACCTACTGGGCGGCGGTGGGCGGCCAGGACGTGGTCGCGCTGCTCGGCCGCCTCGGCGACCGGGTCCGCTACCTGCACGTCAAGGACGGCCCGATCACCAAGGACGGCGACATGACCGCGGTCGGCTCGGGCCGGATGCCGGTGGCCGACATCCTGGCCGCCAGCCGGGCCGAGTGGCACATCGTGGAGCTGGACCGCTGCGCCACGGACATGCTGACCGCGGTCGGCGACAGCCTGGCCTGGCTGGCCAGCCACGACCTGGCCGATCCGGTCCGGCGTGGTGCCAGATGACGGGGGCAGGGGAAATGAAGGGGGCAGGGGAGGTGGGCGGGGCCGTCGGCGTGGCCGTGGTCGGCTGCGGCACGATCAGCGACGAGTACCTGCGGAACATGACCTCGTTCCCGGACCTGAACGTGGTGTTCTGCGCCGACATCGACCTCGAGCGGGCCAAGGCCAAGGCGGCCGAGTACGGCGTGCCGGACGTCGGCAACGCGTCCCAGGCGCTGGATCACCCCGACGTGGACATCGTGGTCAACCTGACCGTGCCCGCGGCGCACGCCGAGGTCAGCGCGATGGCCATCGCCGCGGGCAAGCACGTCTGGGTGGAGAAGCCGCTGGCCCTGGACACCGCGTCGGGCCGCGCGCTGCTGGACCAGGCCGCCGCGGCCGGGGTGCGAGTGGGCTGCGCCCCGGACACGCTGCTCGGGGCCGGGCTCCAGACCTCCCGCCGGATGATCGAGTCCGGGAGCATCGGCGCGCCGCAGACCGCGCTGGCCCTGTTCCAGGTGCCCGGACCGGAGCGCTGGCACCCCGCCCCGCAGTTCCTGTTCCAGGTCGGCGGCGGACCGCTGTTCGACATGGGGCCGTACTACCTGACCACCCTGGCCTCGCTGCTCGGGCCCGCGCACAGCGTGGCCGCGGTGGCCGGCCGGTCCCGCGATCAGCGGGTGATCGGCCGCGGTCCGCAGGCCGGGGCGACCTTCGACGTCGAGGTGCCCACCCATGTGTCGGCGCTGATCAGCTACGTCGGCGGGCAAAGCGCCACGATCGTGCTGAGCTTCGACTCGCCGCTGCGCCGTAACGGGTTCATCGAGGTCACCGGCACCGAGGCGACGCTCTCGCTGCCCGATCCGAACCGCTTCGACGGCGACGTCCGGGCCCAGACCGCGGACGACGAGGACTGGACGGTCACCCCGGCGGCCGGGGCCACGGCCGGGCGCGGCCTCGGGGTGCTGGACCTGGCCCGGTCGCTGCGGGCCGGGCGGCCGCACCGGGCCACCGGCGAGCTGGCCCTGCACGTGCTGGACATCATGGAGTCGATCGCGCGCTCGGCCGAGTCGGGCACCTTCGAGCCGGTCCGCAGCACCCTCACCGTCCCGGCCACCCTCCCGGCCGGCTGGGACCCGACCGCCCCCACCCTGACGTGACTGTGCCGTCCAGGGGGGACGACCCCCCTAGCCCCCCCGCGCCGCCTGTCGGCGGCAAGACCCGACGGCTCGGCATAGGCATGGTGGGCTACGCCTTCATGGGCGCGGCCAACTCGCAGGCCTGGCGGACCGCGCCGCGAGTGTTCGACCTCCCGCTGGACCCGGCCATGGTGG
>JBOHCO010000906.1:0-5682 GCA_050698895.1 Streptosporangiaceae bacterium | reverse complement strand
CGCCGCCGCCGTTGCCGTCGGCCCACGAGTAGCGCAGCAGCCGCGGCTCGTCCACCTCCAGCACCTCGCAGTCGACGATGCCGTTCCAGCCTGGCTTGGGCTTGGCGACGAACCGGAACCTGGTCCCCGCGACCGGGGCGAAGCCTTCGGGCCGCCCGCCCGCGCCGGTGGACGTCCACAGCGGAATCAGCGCCGGGTCGGTCAGCGCCCGCCAGACCGTCTCGGCGGGATGGGGATAGTCACGCACGATACGGATCTCGCTCATCGGCACTCCTCGACCGGCGGGCAACGGTGTTAAATTGATTCGGTCACTAGAAAATTATAGTAACAGAAAGAATCCTGGCGCTGAACTATGATGAGGGCATGAGCACAGGCACGGCTGACTGGCCGGTGCCCCCGGCCCCGCCGGTCGGGCGACCGGAGGCCGCGGGGCTGCGGGAGCGCAAGAAGCGCCTGATGCGGCAGCAGCTATCCGACACGGCGACGCGGATGTTCCTGGAGCGGGGGTTCGGCGCCGTGCGCGTGGCGGAGATCGCCGAGGCCTGCGGGGTGTCGGAGAAGACCGTCTTCAACTACTTCCCCACGAAGGAATCGCTGATCCTGGACCGCCTGGAGTCAACCATGGCCTCGGTCAGGGCCGGGCTGGCCGAGCCCGGCGTCGCGCCGGTGCAGGCGGTGCTGCGGATACTGGACGACGAACTTGGGGCCATGACGTCCTGGCTGGCCGCGCAGGCAGACCCGGCCCTGGCGGGCGCCGCGATCCGGCGCTTCGGCACCCTGATCTGGGAGACCCCCTCGTTGCGCGCCTACCAGAGCGACATGATGGACCAGCTCACCTCGATGGCCGCCGGCCTCCTGGCCGGACGCGCCGGGCTGGGCCCGGACGACCCGGAGCCGCGGATCGCGGCCACCGCGCTGCTCGGTCTGTGGCGCATCCAGTACCGGGCCTTGCCGAAGTACCTGGACGGCACCCGCACGGCGGTGCAAGTCCATCAGGCGGTGACCGCGGAAGTCCGCCGGGCAGCCCGCCTCATCAGCGCCGGACTGGACTCGCTCCCGGCCTTCGCGGCGATCTGGTCGTAGACGGCCTGGTTATGCCTCGTCGCCGGGGTCAGTCATAGGCCGGGTCAGTCATCGGCCGGGGTGTCAGGCCGCGCTCCTGCTCCGGGATGCGGTCGCCGTGCAGCGGCAGGTCGATGGCGACGGCCGCGTAGCCGCGTAGCCGGGTCCGCGGGTCAGCGCCCGGCTCAGCCCGAGCACGCCGGGCGCTTCCTTGTGCATGGCGCCGCCGTGGCCGAGCAGCACCAGGGGCCGCGGCCCGATGGAGCCCGCGGGCACCCACAGGATGCCGGGGACGGGGTCGGGCCGGGGGATCGTGAACTCGATCCGCCGGACGCCGTGCTCCTCAGTCTCGCTGGTGACGTCCACGGGAGCCTTTCTTGCGGGCGGCCGAGCGCTGGCCGGCCCAGCTGACGTAGTGGTCGATGAGGGTCTGCTCGGCCGGCCGGTAGCTGAGCCCGAGGTCGCGGACGCTGCGCTGGTTGTCGACGGTGAAGCGGATCCCCAGGTGCTTGCGGATGTAGTCCTGGCTGAGCCCGAAGCGGGCGCCGATCAGCCGGACGACCCAGTCCGGGACCTGGCCACGGGGCAGCAGATAGCCCCGGCGGTGCCGGGGCCTGATGATCCGGGAGATTTCCAGAAACGAGAGCATCTCGGGCCGCGCGACGATGTACCGGCCGGCGGCCCGGGGCCGCTCGGCGGCCTCGATGTGGGCCAGGGCCACGTCACGGACGTCGGCGATGGTGAAGCTGAAGTCAGCCGCGCCGTAGCAGAAGTAGCCCTTGAGGAGCTCGTCGAGCAGGAACAGGCTCCCGGACTCCGACGCCGGGGTCAGCGACGGGCCGAGCACCAGGCCGGGGTTGATGGTGACCATGCTCCACCGGTCCTGGGCCTCGGCCAGGCGCCAGGCCTCCTGCTCGGCCTGGGTCTTGGCGTAGTGGTACGGGTTGTTCTCCAGGGTGCTGGTCGTGTTGACGTAGCGTTCGGACAGCCGCTGGCCGTCCATGGCCAGCACGTCGGCGTAGTCCCCGAAGATGGCGCCGACGGTCGAGGTCAGCACCACGCGGCGGACCGAGCCGGCCAGGTCCACGCTGGCCAGCACGTTCCGGGTGCCCTCCAGGGCGGGCTCGAGCATCTCGGTGCGCCCGTCGCTGATCTTCTCCGGCAGCCGGAACGGGGCGGCGACGTGGAAGACCACCGCGCAGCCGTCGGCCGGCTCGTCGAACGAGCCGGGCTTGAGCAGGTCGGCCTCAGCCAGCGTCAGCCGGCCGGGGTAGCGCCCGGCCATCTCCAGCAGCGGCGTTACCTTGGCCGGAGCCGCCTGGCTGCGCACGGTGGTGCGCACCCGGTAGCCGCGTTCGAGCAGCTGGAGCACCAGATGGCTGGCGACGAACCCGCTGCCGCCCGTGACCAGCACCGTCTCGCCCATCCGGCGCTCTTCCTCCCGGTTGCGGCCCCCAGGCAGAATAATCTCATGGTCTCCGCGCTGCTGTTTGACGTGTTCGGCACGGTGGTGGACTGGCGCAGCGGCGTCATCAGGGACGTCACCGCGCTGACCCGCGCCCGCGGCGCCGAGGTGGACGCGGCGGCGTTCGCGGACGCCTGGCGGGCCGGCTACGCGCCCGCCATGGACCTGGTCCGGCGCGGTGAGCTGCCCTGGACCAAGCTCGATGACCTGCACCGGCGCACGCTGGACCGGCTGCTGGCGGAGTTCGGGCTCAGCGGGCTCAGCGAGGATGAGAAGACCTGGCTCAACACGTCCTGGCACCGGCTCGACCCGTGGCCGGACTCCGTGCCGGGCCTGCGCCGGCTGAAGCAGGAGTTCGTGATCGCGGCGTTCTCCAACGGGAACGTCTCGCTGCTGGTCGACATGGCCCGGCGGGCCGCCCTGCCGTGGGACTTCGTGTTCAGCGCCGAGCTGTTCCGGCACTACAAGCCGCATCCGGAGTGCTACCGGGGCGCGGTCGAGCTGCTCAGCCGGACCCCTTCGGAGGTCATGCTGGTCGCCGCGCACAACAACGACCTGCAGGCGGCGGCCGGCCAGGGCCTGGCCACGGCGTTCGTGGCCCGGCCCGACGAGGGCGGCCCGGACCGGCACCGCGACCGGGCCCCGAGCGGCGACTACACCTGCGTGGCGGCCGACCTCGAAGATCTGGCTGAGCGGATCACCGGCACCGCCAGGGTCGCCGCGCCCTAGGAGCTGGCCTTCTGCTTCCTGTCGGGGTGGCGCGTGTCCCGCACGAAGAGCACCGGCTGCTTGCCGTCGCCCGAGCTGCGGCGATCCATCTCGAACAGGGTCGTCGCGGTCATCAGGTCGCTGAGCTTGGCGTACCCCCAGTTGCGCGAGTCGAAGTCGGGCCGCTGCTGAGTCAGGATGTGGCCCACCGACCCCAGCTGGGCCCAGCCGTCGTCGTCCGAGGCCGCCTCCACCGCGTGCCGTAGCTGGCCGACCAGCCCGGCGTCCCGCTTGAGCTGGGCCGCCGTGGTCCGCGGCGTCGGCTCGATCGCTGCCCCGGCCGGGGTGGTCGCGCTATCGGAGTAGGTCAGGTTCTCGATATAGATGAACTTGTCGCAGGCCGCCACGAACGGCTTGGGCGTCTTGCGCTCGCCGAACCCGTACACGGTCAGGCCCGACTCCCGCAGGCGCGCGGCCAGCCGGGTGAAGTCGCTGTCGCTGGACACGATGCAGAACCCGTCGAACCGACCCGAGTACAGCAGGTCCATGGCGTCGATGACCATGGCCGTGTCCGTGGCGTTCTTCCCGGTGGTGTAGGCGAACTGCTGGATGGGCTGGATCGACTGGGCCAGCAGCTGGTCCTTCCAGCCCTTCAGGCTGGTGCCGGTCCAGTCGCCGTAAGCCCGCTTGACGTGCGCGGTCCCGTACTTGGCCACCTCGGCCAGCAGGCCCTCGGTGATCGAGGGCCGCGCGTTGTCGGCGTCGATCAGCACCGCGAGGCGGGCCGGGTTCTCGTCGACCATGTCAGGCCGCCCGGATGAGAGCCGGGGTCAGGGCGGCCATGGCCTGCCGGACGGGGTCCAGGCCGGGCCGGGCGGTGATGACCCGGACGATGGCCTCGTCCAGCCCGGTGCTGAGCCGGGCCAGCGCGGCGGGCGCGTCCGCGGCCGGGCCGAAATAGCCGACGGCGTGGAGCATCGAGTCCGGCGCGGCGGCCACCAGCTCGGGCCAGGCCGCGCCCTGGTCGCGCCGCTCCTCGAGCTCGCTCAGCTCGGCGTCGTAGCCCATCTGGGCGAACAGTCCGCGGTAGCCCGCATCCTGCGGGATGCCCGGCCGGCCCATGGCGTAGCCCAGCACCTGGGCCCCGAAGGCCTGCCGCGCGGCGTCCAGGTCGTCGTCAATGCAGACCCGGATGTACATGGTCACGGGCACGCTGCCAGGGGCGCGGCCGGCCCGGGCGCTGCCCTCGTCGATGCGGGCCCGGCTCTCGGCGGTGCGCTCGGGCGTGGCCCAGTTGAGCAGCGCTCCGTCGGCGATCTCGCCGGCCAGCCGGAGCATCTGCGGGCCGAGCGCGGCCAGGTAGACCGGCGCGTCGGGCAGGTCCCTGACGCCCACCGAGGCGGGCCTGGGCCAGCCGAGCGTGCCGCCTTCCGCGGCGTCGTCCCCGGACGGGCCGTCGGTGACCGTCTTGCCCGCGACCAGGTCCCTGACCTGGGTGACGTAGTCACGCATCACGGCGATGGGCCGGTTGGCCAGGCCAACGGAGGCCCAGAAGCCGGGCCCGTAGCCGCCGGTGCCCAGGCCGAGGACGAACTGGCCGCCCGAGAACTGGGCCAGCGTGGCGGCCTGCGCGGCCAGGCTCAGCGGGGTCCACATCCGGGCCGCGGGCACCACCGAGATCCCGGTCCGCAGCCCGGTGTCGTGCGACCAGGCCGCGCAGACATGAAATGAGTCGGGCACCCCGCCCGCCGGGGTCCACAGGCTTTCGAAGCCCAGGCCCTCGGCCTCGCGCGCGGCGGTGCGCAGGTCGTCGAACGGCAGGCCGAGCCGGGCATCCAGTCCCACGCCGATCAGCATGAACAGCAGTATGCCGGATCCCGGCCGGGCGATCAGCGCTCAGCCTGCGGTGCCGGCCGCCGGATGGCCGCCTGGTTCAGGGCAGGCGCCAGAACGGGCCGGTCAGCTCCGAGGCCTCGGGCAGGGCCTGGTTGTGCTCGCGGGCGTGCGGCACGAAGTCGTCGTGCAGCGAGAGCGCCCGTCCCTCGGCGGCCAGCGTGTCGTACACCACCCGCCGCAGCCGGGTGAGATCGGCGCCCGTCATGGGCCCCACGATACAAATCAGCCCGCCGCCGGACCGGATCCGGCCAGGAACTCGCGCCCGGCCCGCAGCACCGTCCGGCGCACCGCGTCCGGGTTGCCCAGCCCGGCCGCGGCCCTGGCCCCGTCGTGCAGCAGCACCAGGACCTGCCCGGCGTACTCGGGATCGGGATGCCCGGCCCGCTCGGCCAGTTCCGTGACGGTGTCCCGCAGCCAGGCCCGGTGCCCGGCGATCACGGCCCGCACCGGGTCGGCCGGGTCGGGGTACTCGGCCGCCGCGTTGACGAAATGACAGCCGCGGAAGCCAGCCGCGCCGATGGTCGCGGCGGTGTGGTCGATCAGCACCGTGA
>JBOHCO010000905.1:0-3200 GCA_050698895.1 Streptosporangiaceae bacterium | reverse complement strand
CACGCGGTCGCCGCGCTGGCCGTCGGGGCGCGGTTCAGCTCGGCCAGCATCCGGCACGGGTCCGGCCGCCACGGCCGGGCCAGCCAGGGCCGGGTGCACGGCATCGAAGGCGCCGCCGACCTGGAGTTCGTGATCGACGCGGCGGGCCAGATCGCCGAGCGGCTGCGCGGCTGGACCATGCTCGACGGCGATCAGGAACTGCGGGCCTGGCTGCCCGCCTGGCGAGCCGACGGCGGCGATGCCCGGCGCTTCCGCCGGACGCTCCGCACCCGGTTCGGCCAGGACGAGGTCGGCGCCTGGCGGTACAGCGAGCGGCTGCTGACCCCGCGGCGCCTGGCCATCCAGCGGGTGGCCAGGGCTCTGCTCGTGCACCCCCGGCACCTGCCCTATGCCGTTGTGGCCGCCCTGGCCGAGGATGGCTGAGCCCACCCGCTGATTTACGAACAGTAGCCAGCCCGTCACGGGCGAGTCGGCCGTGCGCGGCCGGGGCTGCCCGGCGTACCGTCAGTGCCATGACCACCTGGGACGAACTCAAGCCCATTCTCACCCGGCTGGCCAGCTCGGATCCGGTGCCGCTGACGAGCTGGCCCGACCCCGCCCAGGACGATGGCCGGCAGCCGCCGTTCGCGATCGAGCTGGAGCCGTGGGCCATCGACGTCGCGCAGGATCTGCACGGCAAGTTCGGCGACGACGTCCAGCTCATGGTGGGGGCCTTGCGCTATCCGGAGCGCACCCTGCCGATCCCGCCCACCGCGGGCCCGCCGGTGCCCGTGCTGGACCCGGCCGAGCTGTCCGTCACGCTGGACGGGCCGCTGTCGATCCGGTCGGGCACGATGGCCCACCACGGACTGGTCGTGCGCAACCTCGGTCGCCGCGACGTGGTGATCGGGACCACCGGCGAGCTGATCGCCGAGGTGGTGGACCCGGCCACCGGCGAGGTCGTGGGCGGCTACGCGGGCGCCGTGCGGCTCATGCTCCAGACCTTCACCGTGGCCCCGGCCACCGCGAAGCGGATCCCGATGCTGGTGGCGACGGCCAGCCGGGTGCCCGACCTGGGCTACGCGATCCCGCCCGGCCAGTGGGGCCTGCAGGTCACGCTGGATCCGGCCGCGGGCGCGGCGGTGCGGACCCCGCCGCTGCCGATGACCGTCACCGGCTGAGGCGCCCGGCCGCGCGGGCCGGCCGTCGGCTACGGCGGGGCGGCCAGGCCCGGCGGCGTGGCATGATCGGGCCGTGCCCGATCACGCCGATCATGCCGGGTCGCCCGGACCACCCCTGTTTCAGATGGGTTCTACGGTTGTCCGCCGGGACACGCTCGACGGCCTGATCTGGACCGCCGTCCCGCACCGGGTCCTGGCCGACTCCGGTGATGAGCTGGTCCTGGCCTGCTGGCCGGGCATCGAGATGCTCGCGCCGACCACCTGGACCGAGTGGCTGCGCACGGGCGACGCCCGCCTGCGCCAGCAGGCGATCCCGAACCTGGCCGCGCGGCGGTGGGAGCTGGAGCGCTGGACCTGGCGCGACACCTCGGTGCTCAGCCGGTTCGGCGCGGGTGACTACTGGAGCGTCCACCAGTTCAGGGGGCGGGAGCGGGACGCGGCCCGCTGGTACGTCAACTTCGAGCTGCCCTCGCGGCGCACCAGCATCGGCATTGACAGCTTCGACCTGCTCGTGGATCTCGTGGTCGATCCCGACTCGCTGGCCTGGCAGTGGAAGGACGAGGACGAGTACCAGCACGGCCGCCGGCTCGGCCTGATCAGCGACGCCGTGCACGCGCGGGTCGACGAGGCCCGGCAGGCCGTGCTGGCCCTGGTCCAGGCCCGGCAGGGGCCGTTCGCCGAGGGCTGGCCGGACTGGCGGCCCGACCCCGGCTGGCCGGTG
This sequence comes from Streptosporangiaceae bacterium, assembly GCA_050698895.1. Taxonomy (GTDB): domain Bacteria; phylum Actinomycetota; class Actinomycetes; order Streptosporangiales; family Streptosporangiaceae; genus DASUBV01. Next base: position 1,319 of record JBOHCO010000905.1, on the reverse strand, counting down.
CCCGTCCTGCCGCCGCAGGCGCTGACCGTGCCCACGCGGTTCTGATCAGCCGCGCTCGCGCAGCCACTCCAGGGCCGAGACGGCCGAGTTGAGGACCGAGATGTGGCCGTCGTCGGGGTACCGCCGCAACTGCCCCGACGGCAGGTGAGCGGCCAGCCACTCGCCGTGCGAGCTGGGCACCACCCGGTCCTGGCCGCCGTGCATGAGCAGCACCGGCGGGGCGACCTGGTCCGGCTCGAAGCCCCAGGGCGAGACGTAGGCCAGGTCGTCGTCGATCAGCCCGCCGGGGCCGGCCTCGATGGCCGGGCCGACGACCTCGCCGAACCACCCCCACGCGCCGTCGAACGCGGCCCGGTCGGCCGGAGTGAACATCTCCGCGTCGAACTCGGCCCCGGCCTCGTGGCGCTCCTTGGCCTCGCGACCCTGCGCGGCGGCCCGCAGCGAGGCCTCGCCGCCCGCCGACATGCCCGCGAACCAGTCCAGGCCGGCGGCGCCGAACGGGGCCAGCCCGGACACGCTGACCACGGCCAGCACCCGCTCGGGCAGCAGCGCGCCGCAGGCCAGGGCGTGCGGCCCGCCGCCGGAATGGCCCATGACCGCGAAGGTGCCCAGGTCCAGTGCGTCGGCCACGGCGGCCGCGTACCCGGCGGCTGAGGCGATGCCGCGGCCGGGGAACGGCGTCGACGAGCCGTAACCGGGCCGGTCGTAGGACACCCAGCGGATGTTGAGCCGGGCCGAGTCAGGGAACAGCGGCGCGGGCGGCGCGCCGATGTTCGGGGTGCCGTGGTGCCACAGCACGGTCAGGGTGCCCTCGTTGCCCGGGCCGGTGTCGTAGACGTGCAGCGTGCGCCCGTCGCTGAGGTTCAGGTCGGTCTCGGAAACCACCCGGCGAGCCTAGCCGCCGGGTCCGACAGTGCGGCCTCGGTCAGCCCGGCCTCGGCTAGCTCAGCCTCGGTCAGCTCAGCCTCAGGTCCTTGATCATCGTGTCGGCGTCCTTGTCGCTGGAATCGGCGATGCGGTAACCCTCGGACAGGTAGAGACGCTGGGCGTAGTTCTTGCGCTCCACGCTCAGGCTGATCCGGCTGATGCCCTGGGCGCGGGCCTGCTCGGCGACGGCCCGCAGCAGCGCCCGGCCCAGTCCCCGGCCCCGCCAGGACGCGGCCACGCCGATGCTCAGCTCGGGCACGTCCTCGGCGAGTTGTCTTTCGGGCCGCACGCTACTGACGATCCGCTGGAGCGCGCGGGACGCGTGGCCGTGCTCCAGCATGTGGAATCGACCTTCGAGCCGCTGCCCTACGATCAGCACGCCGCCCGGCTCT
>JBOHCO010000904.1:0-4227 GCA_050698895.1 Streptosporangiaceae bacterium | reverse complement strand
GGAAGGCGATGTTGTCGTACAGGTTCAGCGACCCGAACAGCGCGCCGTCCTGGAACATCACCCCGAACAGCTTGCGCACCTCGTAGAGGCGGCGCTCGGAGCAGGCGACGATGTCCACGCCGTCGATCACGACCCGGCCCCGGTCGGGCCTGAGCAGGCCGACCAGGGACTTGAGGAACACCGTCTTGCCGGTGCCCGACGGGCCCAGCATCACGCTGACCTCGCCGGCCGGCAGCGACAGGCTGACGTCGCGCCAGACGGTCTGCCCGCCGAAGGACTTGGTCAGCCCCTCGATGCCGACCTCAACGCCCCTCGGGCCTCCTGGAGGTCGGGCAGCGAGCCGGGCCTCCATACTCGTGCGGAACCGGGCCAGCGTAGTGGCCCCGGCCTGCGCCCTGTATACGCTGACTGCGATCGTCATACCGGGACGTCAACGTTGCCGCCGGATCCCGCACAGTTCCCACCGTCTTTCCGCTGCGGCCCCTAGCGGTAATCCCACGTATGTTACCGGCCAGTATCTTAGATCTACATACTTTTCGCGGTCAAGGACGCCGAAGTCGGATACTGACGGGGCCCGGCCGGGTTCCTGAGCTGCGCGGTCAGGGGCTCAATGGATGGGCCTCGGCAGGCGCGGCGGGCAGCCCGAGTCGCTGACCGGCGTGCACAGGTTGCCCTGGGTCAGGATGCTGAAGTTGCCCGGCCCCGAGATGCTCCCGACCAGCACGCCGTGGCGCATCGTGCCGAACAGCGGATCGAGGTTCTCGCCCACGCCGCAGCCCTTGAACGCCGAGATGTTCACGCTGCCCGCCAGCGGGCCGCCGTTCTGCAGCGAGTAGCCGGGCGCCCGGCCGGTCAGCTTGATGATCAGCGGGCGGACGGCCTGGCAATTCGCCCCGACGTTCAGCGGGACGCCGTTGACCTTGACGTTGGAGATCGTGAGCCGCATCGCGGCGTTGGAGTAGTTGACCTTGAGCGCGCTGATGGTGCCCACGCTGAAGATGTCGAGCGTGCCGATCTCATCCAGGTGCATGGTCGCCGTGGCCGGCACGAAGCCGAAGGCCAGGAAGGTCGCCTGCGTCGGCGGCAGGCCGTGCTTGATCGTGCACTTGTGATGGGTGCAGGAGCGGTAGTCGAGCTCCCCGGCCGAGTCCTGCTGGAAGTAGTTGGACCGGCTGAAGTTGTAGTCCACCTTGATCCCCACGGTCACGGCGACGACCGCGGGGCCTAGCCGCGACGCCCCGTGCAGCTTGCGGACGTCGGCGTAGCCGGCCGCGTCGGCGCAGCCTATGGAGGGCGGCGGGCGGTGGATCTTGACGCCCTTGGGCACCTTGGGCGGCTTGAACCGGGGATTGAGCTTGTAGCCGCCCTTGGGCTGCTTGGGGCAGAAGGCCTTGTGACGGGCCGCGGTCTTGGCCTTGTGCCGGTGCTGGCCGGCGGGGGCGGCGGCGACCGTGGCCAGGATCAGCTTCTGGCCCCCGGCCGGGGTGCAGGCCAGGGTGACCGGCTGCTGGCCCGGCGAGTTCGTGCCGGTCCCGGCCGGGGCGTGCGGGGTCAGCATCAGGCTCAGGCCGGCGACCGTGAACGTGAGCGGCCCCGTGGCCCGGGGCTGGACGGCGGGCACCGGGCCGGAGGCGGTCAGCGTCAGCCCGCCGCTGGCCGGGAGGGTGGCCGACGGCCCACTCAGCCCGGCCCAGCTCGCGGTGGCCTGGCTCTTGCCCTGGGCCACCGCCACGGACAGCCGCGCGGTCCCGTCGAGGGTCGCGGCGTGGCCGGCGGCCAGGCTGGAGACCAGGGCTGGCGGCAGGTGGATGGTGAGCTGGGCCGCGGCGGGCCGGACCGGCTGGCCGGACGTCATCCGGACCGGGACGGTCGCTGCGACGGTGACCGGCACCGACAGCGAGCCCGACGACTGCGGGCAGGTGTAGGTGACCTGGGCCGAGGCGTGCTGCTGGGTGGCCGGGGGCCCGTCCGTGGCGGCGGCCGCGACGGCGGCGGCCGCCACGGTCAGGCCGACCGCGGCGATGCCGGTCACTGCGCGCGCCACGTGCCTGGTCAAGCTCTGGACTCCTCCGGGTTGGGCGACCGCGGCCCGTTACGGATCGAATGCCACCGTCGCCTCGAAAGGCAGGAACTTATCTTCTCTGGTCACGTGCGGTTTCGCCGGGCAGAGCGCGATAAAAGCCGACCGGCGATGCGGGCGCGAGCCAGGCCGGGCTGATTCGCGCCCGCGCTGCTCGCGCCCGCCGGGGGTCAGACCCGCTTGGCCTTGCCGAGCTTCAGCGCGATGGTGTTGCCCGAGCCGGGGATGGTCAGGTTCAGCACCGGGGTCAGCAGACCGCAGCCGGCGAACTTCGGGATGGTGTAGGTCCCGGCCAGCTTGCCGCCGTTCACCACGCTGAAGCCCTTCAGGCTGGCCAGCTTGATGGTGGCCGGGGCGCTCTGGCACCCGCTGGGCACCGGCACGGGCAGCCCGGCGACGTTCATGCTGGTCAGCTTGAGGATGATCTTGGAGGTCGTCGAGACGGCGCCGGTGCTGACGTTCAGCCGGCCGGTGGTCGGGCCGTCCTGGACGAACTCGGTCGTCGCGGTAACCGGGACCAGGCCGAACTCCTTGAAGGAGACGGTCGCGGCGGGCAGCGACAGGCTCGCGGTGAGCTTGCCGTTGCCCAGGTTGACCTTCGACGTCAGTGTGCCGGGACCCAGCGTCGCGGTCGTGTTCACGGACTTGAGGAAGGTGGAGCCCGTGACCTTGTACTTCACGGTGAGCGCGCTGCTGGCGGAGGCGGCGCCGGCGCTGGCGATCCCGCCGGCCGTCACGGCCAGGCCGGCCACGGAGGCCAGCGTCGCGCTGCGCAGCAGCCCCGCCCGGCCCTTCGACCACATCATGTTGCCCTCCTTGGGTTGACTCCGGGCATGCGACCGCCGCCCCGGACATGGGCTTGGGCCTGCGATCACGGGGGAGATGCGGCGCCGCCCGGCCCGGAAGCACTCCGGCGGCCGGGCGGCGCGCAGTCAGTTCGCGGCTGGTGCCGCGGCGATTAGGTGATCTTCTGCTTGGGCGTGAGCTTGTAGCTGCCGGTGAAGTCCGAGGTGTCGCCGTTGGAGATCAGGCCAGCGCAGCCGTTGACCTTCGAGATCTTGAGCAGGTGGCCGGACTTGGCCACGGCCTTGACCGACAGGGTCGCGGTCTTGTTGGAGTAGGTCGCGTCGGTCGAGCCGGTGACGGTCGCCGAGCAGCCCGGGCCGGTCAGCAAGGCCTTGGTGTTGCTGATGAAGCCGGTGGACACGCCGCCGTTCTTGCTGCTGAACTTCGTGACGGTCAGGTCCCAGGTGCCGGACTGCTTGACCTTGAAGGTCAGCGAGAGCGGGCCGCTGCACTTGTTGAACGAGCTGCTGGTGATCGTGCCGATGTTCTTGCCGGCCAGGCCCTTGCCCTTCTTGAGGGTGCCCTTGGCCGAGGCCGACTTGCAGGTCAGCACGGTCTTCGACTTGTTGTCCTTGAGGACCGTCTTGCCTGCCGCGGCGGTGTACTTGCCACCGGGGGAGACGGTGAACTTCGTCGTCGTCGCCGTCGAGGCGAAGGCGGTCGTGGCGCTGAGGGCGACGGCGGCGGTGACCGCGGCGCCGGTGGCGAGAACCTTTGCTATGCCAGTGCGCATGCTGTTCCATTCCTCCTTGGCCGATGTGCTCGGGCACATGGGATCGTTCAGGTCCTGCGACTCCTTCCCACGCCGGCTGGTGGTCGCCCGGCTGGTGCCGCGTGGCGCTATGACCCCCGACAAAGGGCGGTCCGTGACTGTCTGAGCAGTTCGGCCGGGCGCGCCGTGGTGTTCGTGTATTGGCTAGCTACTGGCGAGTAGGTTACGGCCACGTAACGAACGGCGCAAGGGGGGTGGGCCACTCACACTGAAATCCCGGGAAGTTAGGGCCGAAATGGCTTGACGTCCCGGGGTCGGCTAGTCGCCCCGTCCGGGGCGGGCTGGTCGCACCGTCCGGGGTCGGCTAGTCGGCCCGTCCGGGGCGACTAGTCGCCGTCGAAGTTGACGGCGCTGTAGGCGCTGAGCTTCCAGAGCTGGTGCTCGCTGTAGATATTGCGGACTGTGCCCGACCGGGCCCGCATGACCAGCGAGTGGGTGTGCGCGCCGCCGCCCCGGTACTTGACCCCGGCCAGCAGCTCGCCGTTGGTGATCCCGGTGGCCGCGAAGAACGCGTCGTCGGAGGCGACCA
>JBOHCO010000903.1:0-1668 GCA_050698895.1 Streptosporangiaceae bacterium | reverse complement strand
ATCCCGACACCGACTGGGTCAGTGACGAGGCGGGCTCCCACCACCTGTACTGGACCGAGCCGCGGGTGATCGACGGCGCTGACCCGGTGCCGCTCGGCTCGAACAACTCGGGCCGGGGCGTGGGCGGGTCGATGGTGCACTACGCCGGCTACACGCCGCGGTTCCATCCCAGCGACTTCGCCACCTGGACGAACGACGGGGTCGGCGCGGACTGGCCGATCAGCTACGCCGACCTGCGCCCCTACTACCGGCAGATCGAGGAGGAGCTGCCGGTCGCGGGCCAGGACTGGCCGTGGGGCGACCCGCACTCCTACCCGCACCGGCCGCACCCGGTGGGCGGCAACGGCGAGGTTTTCCTGCGCGGTGCCCGCGAGGCCGGCATCGAGGCCAGGGTCGGCCCGGTGGCCATCACCAACGGCCGGTTCGGCAACCGGCCGCACTGCATCTACCGCGGGTTCTGCCTGCAGGGCTGCAAGGTCAACGCGAAGGCGTCCCCGCTGATCACCCACATCCCGGACGCGCTGGCCCGCGGCGCCGAGATCCGGCCCGACTCGATGGTCACCGGCGTCGAGGTTGATGACCGCACCGGCCGGGCGGTCGGCGTCCATTACATGCGCGGCGGCGTGCCCCGCTTCCAGCAGGCGTCCGCGGTAGCCATCGCCGGGTACTCCATCGAGACCCCGCGGCTGCTGCTCAACTCGGCCTCGCGGCGCTTCCCCGAGGGCCTGGCCAACGACTTCGACCAGGTCGGGCGCTACCTCATGGTCCAGGGCGCGCCGCAGACGGCGGGCCGCTTCGACGCCGAGGTACGGATGTACAAGGCCCCGCCGCCCGAGGTCAGCAGCGAGGAGTTCTACGAGACCGACCCGGACAAGCCCTACCGGCGCGGCTTCGCCATCCAGACCGTCTCCCCTCTGCCCATCACCTGGGCCGAGCACGTGGCGGCGCAGGGGCACTGGGGCGCGGACCTGCGCGCCTACATGAGCGACTACGTGCACTGGTCGTGCCTGGGCGCGCTGTGCGAGTTCCTGCCCCAGCCGGGCAACCGGGTCACGCTGGACAGCGAGCGGGACCGGTACGGGCTGCGGGTGGCGCGGTTCAGCTACTCGCAGTGCGACAACGACCGGCTGCTCATGCGGGCCGCCCAGGAGGTCATGGAGCGGATCCTGCGGGCGGCCGGCGCTGACGAGGTGATCACCATCGACCGCTACGCGCACCTGGTCGGCGGGGCCCGGATGGCGGCCGACGAGCAGCACGGCGTGGTCGACGGCGACTGCCGCACGTTCGCCGTGCCCAACCTGTACATCACCGACGGCAGCGTGCTGCCCACCCAGGGCAGCGCCAACCCGGCGCTGACCATCATGGCCGTCACCGCCCGCGCGGCCGACCGGATGGCCGACGCCGCCCGCCGGGCGGAGTGAGCATGACCGGCCCGACCCCGTTGCTACCGCGGGTGCTGCGCGAGTACGCGTTTATCGCCGACGGCGAGCGCGGCGCGCTGCTCGCGCCCGATGGCGCGATCGTCTGGCTGTGCGCGCCGCGCTGGGACAGCCCGGCGGTGTTTCCGGCGCTGCTCGGCGGCCGGGGCGGGTACTCCGTCACGCCGTCCGACCCCTGGTACGTGTGGGGCGGCCACTACGAGCCGGGCACGCTGATCTGGCGCAGCCG
>JBOHCO010000902.1:0-3452 GCA_050698895.1 Streptosporangiaceae bacterium | reverse complement strand
GGCGACCAGGGGAATGCAGAACGCGAGCGTCTTGCCCGAGCCGGTCTGGCCGCGGCCGAGCACGTCGCGGCCGGCCAGCGTGTCGGTCAGCGTGGCGGCCTGGATCGGGAACGGCGCGGTGATGCCGACCTCGGCCAGCGCGGTCACCACCGGCGCGGGAACGCCGAGGTCCGCGAACGAGAGGCCGCGCTGAATCGGGGTCGGGCTGCCGGGCCGGCGCTGGCGCCCGCGCCGGGCGCTCGGAGGCCGGTCAAGAGGCAGGACTGTCAAATGATGTTCCCTTCGAAAGTGGAATGGCCGCATGTGTCGAGGCCACCACGTCCGTGGGAACCAGCATCGCCGGATCTGCGCGAAATACGACCGGCGCGGCCTTCCCGGTCGCGCCTCACGATGTATCGTGTGCCCCTAGCCTATCTCACCGGCCGCCTCGTCACCGGGCGGGCCGGCCGGGGCGATACGGTCCCAGCGGGACCGCCGCCCCTGGCCAGCGGGCGCACACGGATCTAGAGCGGGCGGACCTCGTCGGCCTGCGGGCCCTTCTGGCCCCGGCTGGCGGTGAACTCGACCCGCTGGTTCTCATCCAGGCTGCGGTAGCCGTCAGTCTGGATAGCGGAATGGTGGACGAACACGTCGGGCGTGCCGTCGTCGGGCTGGATGAAACCGTAGCCCTTGTCGGCGTTGAACCACTTGACGGTGCCTTGAGGCATTACTTCTCCCGGACAAACGATCTTCGGGTTCCACGTGCGCGGGACCCGGGCTGTTACGACCGCCTGCGGGTCTGGAAGACCTGACCTTGCCGCTCACGGCGCCCGCTGTCAGAAAATCGCAAGCGCTATGGCACGTACACGAAATTCGACTCCAACCACGCCCCATTAAACACCATCAGGCGACCCAGGGGTCCCTTTCGGCTCGCGGTCGGCTCACCAGCCGAGTTCCCTCAGCCGCTCGTCGCCGAGGCCGAAGTAGTGGCCGACCTCGTGGATAACGGTCCGCCGGACCTGCTCGGCCACCTCCGCCTCGGTATCGCAGATGGCACAGATCGCGCGGGCGTAGATGGTGATGCGGTCGGGCAGCACCCCGGCGTAGCCGCTGCCGCGCTGGGTCAGCGGGATGCCCTGGTAGAGCCCGAGCAGCCCGGGCGGGCCCGGCTGGTGCTCCACCGTGACCGCGATGTTCTTCATCTCGTCGCCGAACTTCTCCGGCAGCCCGTCCAGCGCCCGCTCGACCATCTCGTCGAACCGGGCCGGCTCAATCTGGATCACGTTCCCATCCTTCCCCGGAGGTCAGGGCTCGATGACCACCTTGAGGCCGTCCCTGCGGGCCGCGGTGCCGAACGCCTCGGGCGCCTTCACCAGCGGGAACCGGTCGCTGACCAGCGAGTCGAGGTCGACCCGCCCGGCGGTGGCCAGCCCGATGGCCCGCGGGTAGACGTCGTTCATCCGGCGGACCATGGCGATGGTCAGGCCCTTGCGCCGGGCCACCGAGGCCTGGAAGCGGGTCCAGTCGTCGCCAGGGATGCCGCCCAGCACGACCCGCCCGCCGGGCCGCACCGCGGCCATGGCCAGCTGCACGCCCCCGTCGGTCCCGGCCATCTCGAAGGCCACGTCCACGCCCAGCTCGCCCGCCGCCGCGCGCAGCGCGGGGCTGGTGCCAGGGGCCGTCGGGGTACCCAGCTCGGCCGGGTCCAGCGCCGCGTCCGCGCCCCGGGCCAGCGCGGCCTCGCGCCGGTGGGCCAGCGGGTCGAACGCGATCACGGAGGCCGCGCCGGACGCCCGCAGCACCTGGATCAGCAGCAGCCCGATGGGCCCGCAGCCGGCCACCGCGGCCGTCCCGCCCAGGTGCAGGTGCCCCAGGTCGCTGGCGTGGATGGCCACCCCCAGGGGCTCCAGGACCGCGCCGGCGGCGTCGGACACGCTGTCCGGCAGCGGCGGCAGCAGGTGGCTCGGCCAGGCCACGAACTCGCGCATGGCGCCGTCCTGCGCCCCGTGCCCGGCGAACACGATGCCGGTGCACAGGTTGCGGTAGCCGCGCAGGCACAGCTCGCAGGTGTTGTCCGGGATGGCCGGGTCGATGGCCACCCGCTCGCCCTGCCGGGGCCCGTCGGCGATGACCCCGGCCGCCTCGTGGCCCAGGGCCAGCGGCCGGTCCAGGACCGCGTCGCCGATCCCGGCCTCGCCCCACCAGTGCAGGTCCGACCCGCAGATGCCGATGGCCGTGACCTTGACCAGGCTCTCGCCGGGCCCGGGGACCGGCGTCGGCTCGTCGCCGACCCGCAGGTCACCCACTGCGTGCAGCCGGGCTGCCTTCATGCGCGCTCTCTCTTCCGACGGGGGCGGGGGATAGTCGCTCAGCTGGTGTCGTGGTCGGTTTCGCAGTCAGATGGCGGCGCGGTCAGATGGCGTCGTAGGGTGCCGCGGCCAGCAGCTTGGCCGCCGCGGCGTACCGCCCGGCGCCGTCCGGCAGCATCACGTCGTCGATGCTGGCCACCGGGGCCAGCCCGTGGGAGTTGGTGACCAGCGCGCCGTCGAAGGCGGGCAGGTCGGCCAGGCGCACCGGCGCGTGCCGCCAGGGCACCCCGGCCCGGGTCAGCTCGCGCTGCAGCACCTGCATCATCACGCCCAGCAGCGCCGGGGCGCTCGGCCAGACGATGGCGTCGCCGTCCAGGAAGGCGATGTTGGTGATGCTGCCCTCGGAGATGGACCCGTCCGGGCCGGCGAACAGCGCCTCGTCGAACCCGTTGGCCGAGACCAGGCCGCTGTAGTAGCTCTGCCCGAAGCCGGTCGCGTGCTTGATGTGGGCCAGCGGCCGCTGGTAGGGCACCGACTGCAGGCGCTGCGGCCGAGACGGCGGGGCCGCGGGCGGTCGCACGCTGACCATCACCGAGGGCGCGCTAGCTCCGCCCGGCACGAACACGTTGGCCCGCACCGAGGCGTCCGGCGTGCCGTCCAGCGCCTGCCGGATGAAGCCGCGGACCAGGTCGCCGTCCAGCCCGGTGCCGAACAGCTCGCGGCTGGCCGCGTCCAGCCGGGTCAGGTGGAAGTCCAGGCCCAGGGTGGCCCCGCCGCGCACCTGCATGGCCGTGAAGTGGCCGCGCGGGCTCAGGTCCAGGGCCTGCACCTGCTCCAGGCTGGCCGGGCGGCCGTCGATCTCCAGCCGGGGCGGGAATGTCGCGCTCACGCCCGCCAGCCTATCCACCGCCCCCCGCCCGGCCGCCGTCCCGGCCGGCTGGCTAGGTGCCGGTCAGGACGAAGCCGCCGTCGACAGTCAGCACGGTCCCGGTGACGAAGCCGTTCTCCATCAGGAACAGGTGGGTCGCCGCGATCTGGTCCGGCTCGCCGATCGCCCCGGTGAGCGTCCGCCCGGCCAGGGTCGTGAACAGCGCCTCACGCTGCGGCTCCGGGATCCGGTCCCACGCCGGCGTGCGGATCACCCCCGGCCGGACCGCGTTGACG
>JBOHCO010000901.1:0-1498 GCA_050698895.1 Streptosporangiaceae bacterium | reverse complement strand
CCTCATCGAGCGCACGGCCCGCGCCCGCGCCTGACCGGCGTCACCAGGCCGGCGTCACCAGGCGGCGTCACCGGGCGGCGTCACCAGGCCCTGGTGCTGTTGCCGACGACCCAGTTCCGGCCCGCTGCGGTGAGCCGGTGCTTGCCGAGGTGGACGGCGGGCGTCAGCTCGACCAGCCCGTGCTCGACGAGGCTCCGCACCGTGGCATCCAGCACAACGAGGTCCGCGAACATCTGCTGGTCGGCCAGGGCCCGGCCCAGCTCGTCCATGGTCATCGGCCGGTTCTCCATCAGCGTGGCCAGCACGTGCACCTCAGCCGCAGTCAGGTCAGCCATGCCCTCATTCTCCCCCTACTTGAATGGCGGGACTTTTGGCATCATGTCATCACACGACTTATGTGACGGGATGTGGCGTATGGGTGGGATCTTGACGCGAGGTGCTGGCGTGCTCGTGGCGGGCGTCGTGGCGGCCGCCCTGTCGGTACCGGCGGTCGCCGCCCAGGCCGTCACGTCGCCGGGAACAGGGGCGGCGTCAGGGTGGCGGCTGACCAGCGTGATCGGCACCGGGGCGGCGAACATCGACGCGGCCTCGCCGGCCGGGATCACGGCACCGGGCCGGGACAGCGCCTGGTCGATCTGGGACGGCTGCACCTGGCCGTGCGACTCGGCTACCCCGCCGCCGGTGGTGCGGCACTGGAACGGCCACAAGTGGGCGGCCATCCCGGCCCGCGACCTGCACGGCTTGGCGGCCATCGCGGTGACGGCCAGCTCGGCCAGGGACGCCTGGCTGTTCGGTGTGTTCCCCGACGCCAAGGCCCCGGACGGCACGATCAACGGCGCGCTGCACTGGAACGGGACCGCGTGGACCAGGCGCGCGGTGCCGGACTGGCTCATCAAGATCAACGGGTCGGGCGACACCGATCTCTACCCCGCCGATTTCGGCCGCAGCGGCACGTGGGTGTTCAGCCTGGGCGGCTACATCGGCGAGACGGCGGCATTCGCCGGCCGCTATCACAATGGCCGCTGGACCAAGTTCCGCCTGCCCGGCGTGCCGGACTCGGCCGCCGCGCTGTCGGTGAACAACGTCTGGGTGCTGGGCCAGGAGCTGGCCCACCTGAGCCGGTTCGTGCTCATGCACTGGAACGGCCAGCGGTGGAGCACCACCAGCCTGCCCCGGCAGAGCGTCGCGGGGAACGCGGGCAGCCTGGTCGCCACCGGCCCGCGGGACCTGTGGATGTCGTGGTTCCCGACCAAGAGCGGCGCGCCGGGGTACCTGCTGCACTGGGCCGGCGGCCGGTGGAGGTCGCATCCCCAGGGCAGCGAGCCGGGCTTGTTGGCGTCCGGGCCGGTGACCGAGACCCGCTGCCAGTGGCGGCCGCCGTCGGTGGTCCGGTACAGGTCCACGCCCTCGGAGCCGACGTAGGGCGGCTCGGCCTGGCACCAGCCGACCGACGGGGTGACGAAGTCCAGGCCGCAGTCGTAGACGTATTTCGAGAAGC
>JBOHCO010000900.1:0-2661 GCA_050698895.1 Streptosporangiaceae bacterium | reverse complement strand
GCCCGGCGCCGCGCACGGCCCGGCCGCGGCTGCCTCGGGACCTGGATCCGCCCGAACCGCCCGCGGGCCGCCCGCCGTTGCCAGCGCCGTCCCCGGAGGCCGGGCCGTCGGCCTGCGCCGAAGCGCCCGCCTGGACCTGGTCCTCGCGCTGGCCGCCTGGCTGGGCGTCACCGCCCCGGCCGTTGCCATCACCACCGTGCCCGTTGCCGTCCCCGCGGCCACCATCGCGGCCGCCGCCGTCACGGGCCGCACCGTCCCGGCTGCCACTGTCCCGGCTGCCACTGTCGCGGCTGCCACTGTCACGGCTGCCACTGTCACGACCCCCGGTGTCACGGGAGTCGCTGTCCCTGGACCCGCCACGCGAACCGTCGCGGGAGTCGTCGCCGCGCTGACGGCCGTTGCGCGAGCCGCGGCCGCCCCTGGACTTGCCGTCGTCCTTGCCCCGGTTGTCGTCGCGGGACGGGCCATGGTCGTGGTCGACCGGCTCCATGGAGATGAGCACGCCCCGGCCGTTGCAGTGCTCGCACGTGGTCGAGAAGGCCTCCAGCAGCCCCGAGCCGACCCGCTTGCGGGTCATCTGGACCAGGCCCAGCGAGGTGACCTCGGCCACCTGATGCTTGGTCCGGTCCCTGGCCAGGCACTCCAGCAGCCGCCGCAACACCAGATCGCGGTTGCTCTCCAGGACCATGTCGATGAAGTCGATGACGATGATGCCGCCGACGTCCCGCAGCCGGAGCTGGCGGACGATCTCCTCGGCCGCCTCCAGGTTGTTGCGGGTCACCGTCTGCTCGAGGTTGCCGCCCTGGCCAGTGAACTTGCCGGTGTTGACGTCGACGACCGTCATGGCCTCGGTCGGGTCGATCACCAGCGAGCCGCCGCTGGGCAGCCAGACCTTGCGCTCCAGCGCCTTGGCCAGCTGCTCGTCAATGCGGTACGAGGCGAAGACGTCCTTGTCGTCCTGCCAGCGCTCCATCCGGTCGGCCAGGTGCGGTGCGACATAGCGGACGTACTCGTCCACGATGTCCCACTCGCCGTCGCTGGCGATGACCAGCTTGCCGAAGTCCTCGTTAAAGATGTCCCGTACGACCCGGATGGTCAGGTCGGGCTCGCTGTAGAGCAGCTCCGGCGCGGACGCGGTCTTGGACTTGCGCTCGATGGCCTCCCACTGCGCGGCCAGCCGGGACACGTCGCGGGCCAGCTCCTCTTCGGAGGCGCCCTCGGCGGCGGTGCGCACGATGACGCCCGCGCCATCGGGCATGACCTGCTTGAGGATCTGCTTGAGCCGGGTCCGCTCGGTGTCGGGCAGCTTGCGGCTGATCCCGGTCATGCTGGCGCCGGGCACGTAGACCAGGTACCGGCCGGGCAGGCTGATCTGGCTGGTCAGCCGGGCGCCCTTGTGCCCGATCGGGTCCTTGGTCACCTGGACCAGGATCGACTGGCCGGACTTCAGCGCCGACTCGATGCGCTTGGACTCGCCCTCCAGGCCGCTGGCGTCGAAGTTGACCTCGCCCGCGTACAGGACGGCGTTGCGGCCCTTGCCGATGTCGACGAACGCGGCCTCCATGGAGGGCAGCACGTTCTGCACCTTGCCGAGGTAGACGTTGCCGACGTACGACTGGTGGCTGGCCTTGTCCACGTAGTGCTCGACCAGGGTGCCGTCTTCCAGCACCGCTATCTGGGTCCGGTCGCCGCGCTGGCGGACCACCATGACCCGCTGGACCGCCTCGCGGCGGGCCAGGAACTCCGACTCGGTGATGATCGGCGGACGGCGCCGGCCGGACTCCCGGCCCTCGCGCCGGCGCTGCCGCTTGGCCTCTAGCCGGGTCGAGCCCTTGATCGCCCGGACGTCCGACACATCGGTGGACGCCGACCGCGGAGGACGCACGTGCACGACCGTGTTCGGCGGGTCGTCCGAGGCCACCTCGGGCGCCTCGCCGCTCGACCCGCTGCGCCGCCTGCGCCGGCGCCGGCGGCCACCGGCCGAGCCCTCATCGCCGTCGTCCCCGGCCGCGTCGGACTCGCCGGACGTGGCCGCGTGCTCAGCACTGGCCTCGGCCGAGGTGCCATCCGCCGGGGCGGCCGCGTCCGCAGTGTCCTCGGCGCCGCTACGGGCCTTGCCGTGGCCGCGTCCGCCGCGGCGACGGCGGCGCGAGCCGGACTCGCCCTCGTCTTCGTGCTCGCCGCTGGCCTGCTGCTCCTGGCTCTCGCCGGCGGAGTCGGCCGCGGGGGCCTCGGGCTCGGGCTGATCCTTGCGCCGCGCGCCCCGCTCGCTCGGGCCGGCGGCCGTGGGCCGCGCGGACTCGATGTCCGGGGGCTGGAAGATGACCACCGGAGGCTGGAATGTGGCCGCCGGGATCGCCGCCCCGTGGGCGGTCGCCCCTTCAGCCGCGGGCAGGCCCGGAACCACCAGGCCAGCGCCGAACGACGGGGCATCCGGCTGGCCGGCGCCCGGCGCCCCGGCCGAGAACGCCGGACGGTCAGCGCCCGAGAACGCCGGGCCGGACTGCCCGACTCCGCCGGCCGCCGGGGCTGAGGTGGCGGCGGCTCCCCCAGATACTGCTGAGGCTGAACGGCCAGATGAGCCTGAACGGCCAGATGAGCCTGATCGGCCAGATGAGGCTGAACGGCCAGATGAGGCTGAACGGCCAGATGAGGCTGATG
>JBOHCO010000899.1:0-3839 GCA_050698895.1 Streptosporangiaceae bacterium | reverse complement strand
GGCCGAGGTGCTCGGCGGGACGCCGGAGCAGGCGGAGAACGCGGCCGAGATCGGGATCGAGCACAACCTCGGCCTGACCTGCGACCCGGTCGGCGGGCTGGTCCAGATCCCGTGCATCGAGCGGAACGCGATCGCGTCGGTGAAGGCGATCACCGCGGCGCGGATGGCGGTGCGGGGCGACGGCGAGCACAAGGTCTCGCTGGACAAGGCGATCAAGACCATGCGCGAGACCGGCGCGGACATGAAAGACAAGTACAAGGAGACGGCCCGCGGCGGCCTCGCCCTCAACGTCGTCGAGTGCTGACCACCGAGCCCGCTCGCCCCGCTCGCCTCGCTGGCCGTCCGCTCCGCCCCCCGGCGGCGCTCCGCCCCCTCGCTGTGGCCGGCACCTGGGCCGGGCGCCGGGGGATCATGGTGCTGTCGGTGAGGCGGTTGAGGGGCGGGAGTGGCGGGTGAGCCGTACGAGGCAGCAGGCGGGGCGGGCCGCCGAGCGCGGGCTGCGGCGGCAGCGGGCCGGGGGCCAGTCGCGGGTGACCAACGTCGAGCTGTTCTTCGACCTGGTCTACGTGTTCGCGGTCACCCAGCTCTCGCACTACCTCCTGGCCCACCAGACGGTGACCGGGGCGCTGCGGGGCGGGCTGCTGCTGGTGATGGTGTGGCTGCTGTGGTCCTACACGACCTGGGTCACCAACTGGCTGGATCCCGAGCGGATCCCGGTCCGGCTGCTGCTGCTCGGCCTGATGCTGGTCAGCCTGGTCATGTCGGCCGGGCTGCCGGAGGCGTTCACCGACGGCGGGGTGCTGGTCGGCGGGGCCTACGCCGTCATGCAGATCGGCCGCAGCGTGTTCTCGGTATGGGCGCTGCGCGGCGCGCCCCAGCAGCGCAACTTCGAGCGCATCCTGTGCTGGTGCTGCGTCAGCGGCGCGCTGGCCGTGGCCGGCGGCCTGGCCGGGCCGGACGTCCGGGGCGCGCTGTGGCTGGCCGCGGTGGCGGTGGACCTGGCCGGCAGCGCGGTCGGCTTTTACACGCCGGGCCTGGGCCGGTCCAGCACCCGGGAGTGGGACATCGAGGGCGGTCACTTCGCCGAGCGCTGCCAGGGCTTCATCCTGATCGCGCTGGGCGAGTCGATCGTGGTCACCGGGGCCACGCTGGCCCGGCTGCTGGCCGGGCCGCTGGCCGCGCCGCACGCCAGCGCGGCCCCGACGGTGGCGGCCTTCGCGGTGGCGTTCATCGGCAGCGCCGGGCTGTGGTGGCTGTACTTCGACCGCAGCGCCGAGGCCGGGGCCCGGACCATCGCCCGCTCGGCCGACCCCGGGCGGCTGGGCCGGTCGGCCTACCACCTCATCCACCCGGTCATGGTGGCCGGGATCATCGTGGTGGCGTCGGCCGACGAGGTGGTGCTGTCCGACCCGCGGGCCAGGACCACCGTCGCGGCGGCCTGGCTGCTGCTGGGTGGCTACGGGCTCTACCTGGCCGGCCATGCCGCGTTCAAGGCCGTGGTCTGGCGGACGATCTCCTGGTCGCGGATCGCGGCCGTGGCGGTACTGGCGCTGCTCGGGCTGCTGGCGCCGCACGTGGCCGTGCTGACCCTGGCCATCTGCGCGGCGGCGGTCATCGTGGCCGTGGTGGTGGCCGACTACCTGACGCGGAATCGCGCGCCGGGCCATGCCGAATGAGGTTAAATGACCGTAATCGGAGTTCCGGACGGGCCATTCCCAGGCTAGTTATGACTGTTTACCAATCCCCCCCGCGGGTCGGCCCGAATAACCGGCATGTGGGCAGGAACGTCGTTACTATCGAGTACGTCGCTACGTCATGCTCGTGGCCCTGGCTGGCCCGAGCTCGCCGCGAATGGCCGCGGCGGCCAATCTGACTTGGACTGGTCTCGCCTGGCTGCGGCGTTCCTGGTCGCGGCTAACCGGATGATCCTGCCCTCGGCACGCCCGCTTTCGGCGTAGCCGTGGCACCAGGAAGGAGAAAACGCACATGGCTGAGGGGCTGTACGGCCCGACCGGGCCCGGGACGGTGGTGCTCGACCTCCGTCCGGGCGTGGGGGCGCTCATCCTGCACACGCCGCAGGAGCTGAACGGCCAGGAGATCGAGATCAGCCCGTCGGGGGCCATGGGCGCCCGGCGCAGCCACGCCCAGGTGCGCGCCCGGCCGGTGGACACCGGCACCGGCTACGCCGCGATCTACCCCGATCTGCCCGCCGGGCGGTACACCATCTGGCGGGACGGGGCCACCGCCGCGGGCACGGTCATGGTGGCCGGGGGCAAGGTCTCCCGCTACGACTGGAGCTAGCCGCTTCCCCCGGTCGCGCAGCCACCTGGAATTCCCGGTAAGCTGGGTCAGCCCCCAAGCGCGGCGGAGTAGCTCAGTCAGGCAGAGCAAGCGGCTCATAATCGCTGTGTCGCCGGTTCAAGTCCGGCCTCCGCTACGAACTGTGACGCATGGCCAGGCAAAACGCTCCCAGGGAATAACCCGGGGCAGCCGGGGCGCTCCCCATTCCGGGGCGCGCGCCGCTTGGCCGCGACCCCGATGATGAGATATGACCGCAGGAAAGAGAGGCACTCCACGTGGCTGCGACTGACGTCAGGCCCAAGATCACGCTGGCCTGCCAGGAGTGCAAGCACCGCAACTACATCACCCGGAAGAACCGGCGTAACGACCCGGACCGGATGGAGCTGAGCAAGTACTGCCCGTTCTGCCGCAAGCACCAGCCGCACCGCGAGACCCGCTAGCCGCGGGCGGCGCGGCATGCCGATCAACCCCGACTACGTCGGCCGCACCTACCCGGTAAGCGCGCCGTACGAGGTCAGCCGCGTCAAGATCAGGGAGTTCGCCGACGCGATCGGCGACCCCAGCCCGGTCTACCGCGACGCCGAGGCGGCGCGGGCGGCCGGGCACCCGGACGTGATCGCCCCGCCGACGTTCGCCATCGTGATCAGCATGGCCTCCACCGGCGGAGCGGTGGGCGACCCCGGGCTGGGCATCAACTACGCGATGGTCGTGCACGGGGAGCAGCAGTTCCAGTACTCCCGCCCGCTGGGGCCCGGTGACGTGGTCACCGCGCAGACGACGATCAGCGGGATCAGGTCGGTGGGCAGCCTGTCGATGATGACCACCAGCACCGAGATCCGCACGACCGCGGGCGAGCATCTGTGCACGGCGGTGTCCACGCTGGTAGAGCGGGGCGCCGAGGCGGCTGGCGAAGGAGCGGCGTAGTGAGCGGCGGCGTTGTGAGCGGCACGGTCGGCTACGACGAGGTCCAGGCCGGCGCTGAGCTGCCCGCCGTGACGTATCCGGTGACCCGGCTCAGCCTGGTCAAGTACTGCGGGGCCTCGGGCGACTTCAACGTCATCCACTGGAACGAGCGGATCGCCAAGGCGGTCGGCCTGCCCAACGTCATCGCCCACGGCATGTTCAGCATGGCCCAGGCGGGCCGGTACGTGACCGACTGGGCCGGGCCGGGCGCGACGCTGGCCGAGTTCGGGGTCCGGTTCTCGGCCCCGGTGGTGGTGCCCGATGACGACACCGGCGCCACCATCGAGATCAGCGGCAAGGTCGAGGAGAAGCTGGACGACCACCGCGTCGCGCTGGCCCTGACCGCCCGCTCGGCCGGGACCAAGGTGCTGGCCCGCGCCCGCGCCATCGTCCGCCTCCCGTGACTCCCCAAGCCCGCCTAGCCCGCCGTCGCGATGCCCGCGCCGTTTCGGGCTAGTCGTGATATCCCCTTCGGTGACGCCGCGCAGGCGCGAAAATGGGGGCGGGTTGCCCGCCGACGCCGGGACGTTCCTGGGACTTGAGCCCGCGGGCTAGTCTGGCGCTGGGGTCTTGAC
>JBOHCO010000898.1:0-8362 GCA_050698895.1 Streptosporangiaceae bacterium | reverse complement strand
GCCAGGGCCAGGGCGGCGTGGCCGGCGGCATGCCCGGCGGGGCCGCCGGGGTGGGCGACGTCGCCGGGGTGGCCGGCGGCGGCTGCTCCGGCCCGGTCGGCTCGGGGGGCCGTGTCTCTCCCATTGTCCGATCCTGTCACCCGGCGTAGCGACCTGCGACGATGGCCTGGAACTAGGCGAAACCCGGCGCTGCTGATGTCTCGCCCATTATGCTCCGAGATGGTCATGTGACGTTTTCGGGGAGGTCCCCGTCAGCATCAGGACAAGCCGCCATCGGGGGGCGGCGAAGCTAGCGATTCTGTCGGCCGTCGCGATCGCCGCGACGTCCAGCGTGGCCGCCTGCGCGAGTGCGGGCCCCTCCCACCACGCGACCTATGCGCGCCTGACGGCGCGCATCCGGCCGGTCGCAGTCGCCACCTCGGTGCTGGGCGGCGGCCCCGACGCGCTCGCCGCGGGCCTGGCCAGCAAGCTGCTGACCGCTGCGCCGGTCGTGGTGGTCGGCAGCACCGGCCGCCGGGGCGGCCTCAGCCAGGCGGCCGCCTGGGCCGAGGCCGCGCACGCGCCGCTGCTGCTCACCTCGCCGCAATCGGCCAAGGGCCAGGCGGCGCTGCGCGAGGAGGTCAGCGACCTGCACCCCGACGCGGTGCTGGCGGCCGGGGTGTCCCGGACCGCGCTGGCCCGGCAGCTGGGGCGGGTCCGCGTGGTGAGCCGCCCGGCCGGCCTGCCGTCCACCCGCGCCCCGGTGCCCGCCGGCCACGAGGTGGTGCTGCTGCACCGCGGCCACTCGGCCGCGGTGGCCGCGGCGGTCACGGCGACCGCGCGGGTGGCCGGCGCCCAGGTGATCGAGGTCCGGGGCTACGACCCGCGGGCCGACCCGGCCGCCATCCGGGCCCTGGCCGCGGCCCGGCCCAGCCGGGTCATCGCGGTCGGCTCCCGGTTCGGGCCGGCCCGGCGGCTGGCGGCCAGGGTCGCGGTCGCGGTGACCGGCGTGCGGCTGCCCGGCGGCGGCCAGGTCCTGTTCCCCGGTCACCGGCTGGTCGCGCTCTACGGCCACCCCGGCACGCCGGCGCTGGGCGCGCTGGGCCAGCAGGGCCTGACGGCCAGCATCGCGCGGGTCCGGCGCGCGGCCCGCCCCTACCGGCGGCTGAGCCGGGTTCCGGTGGTGCCCGCGTTCGAGATCATCGCCACCTTGGCCGAGGGCTCGCCGGGGCCCGGGCACACCTACTCCTACGAGACCCCGCTGGCCCAGCTGCGCCCGTGGGTGCGCCGGGCGACCAGGGCCGGCCTGTACGTGGTGCTGGACCTCCAGCCGGGCCGGGCCAGCCTGCTGGCCCAGGCCAAGGCGTACCAGGCGCTGCTGGAGCAGCCCAACGTCGGGCTGGCCCTGGACCCGGAGTGGAAGCTCCAGCCCGGCCAGAAGCCGCTGCGGCAGATCGGCGGGGTCAGCATCACCGAGGTGAACAGCGTGGTCCGCTGGCTGGCCCGGCTCACCGCGCAGCACCACCTGCCGCAGAAGCTGCTGGTGCTGCACCAGTTTGAGCTGTCGATGCTGCAGGACGAGCGGCGGCTGGACACCCGCGAGGACGACATCGCGATCGTCATCCACATGGACGGCCAGGGCTCGCCCGGCAACAAGCAGCAGACCTGGGACGGGGTGCTGGGGGCCGCGCCGCCGGGCGTGTTCTTCGGCTGGAAGGACTTCTACGTCAAGGACCACCCGATGCTGAACCCGCAGCAGACAATGGACCACAGGCCGCAGCCGGTGATGATCTCCTACCAGTAGATAATCTCCTACCAGTAGATACCAGTAGGCTCGTGTGCCATGCGGAGCCACATGGTCACGCTGAGCGGCTGGGGTCGGGTCGCGCCGACCCGCGCGGAGCTGGCCGAGCCGGCTAGCCAGTCCGATGCCGCGACGCTGCTGCAAACAACGCCGCGGCAGGTCGGGCCAGCGGGAGTGATCGCCCGCGGGCTGGGCCGCAGCTACAACAACGCCGCCCAGTGCGACGGCGGCCTGGTCATCTCCACCGCGCGGCTGAACCGGATCCTGGACCTGGACCCGAGCACCGGCCTGGCCACCTGCGAGGCCGGGGTGAGCCTGGAGCAGCTCATGGTGGCCGGGCTGCCCGCGGGCTGGTTCGTGCCCGTCTCCCCCGGCACCCGGCAGGTCACCATCGGCGGCGCCATCGCGGCCGACGTGCACGGCAAGAACCACCACGCGGCCGGGAGCTTCGCCGGGCACGTGCCGTCGTTCGACCTGCTGCTGCCCGGCGGCGAGCTGCGCACCGTGACCCCGCAGGATGACCTGTTCTGGGCCACGGCGGGCGGCATGGGCCTGACCGGGGTCATCGCGGCGGCCACGGTCCAGCTCAGCCGGGTCGCCACCGCGCGGGTCCGGGTCGACACCGTGCGCACCGCGGACATCGACGAGACCATGGCCGTGCTGGCCGAGCACGATCAGACCCACCGCTACACGGTGGCCTGGTCGGACAGCCTGGCCCGCGGTCCGCGACTCGGCCGGTCCGTGGTGACCAGCGGGGACTTCGCGGACCTGACCGACCTGCCGGCCAGGGAAAGGCCGGACGGCCTCTTGTTCAGGCCAATATCGAGGATCGGGGTGCCCGGCGAGTGGCCGGCGGGCGTCGTGAACCGCTACACGGTCGCGCTGGCCAGCGAGGCCTACTACCGGAAGGCGCCCCGCCGGCGGCAGGGCGAACTCCAGACCATCGGTCAGTTCTTTCACCCGCTGGACGGGATCAGGAACTGGAACCGGGTCTACGGGCCCGGCGGGCTGCGGCAGTACCAGTACGTGGTGCCGTTCGGCCAGGAGGCGGCGGTGCGGCGGTCGTTCGAGCTGGTCAGCGCGGCCCGCGGGCCGTCGTTCGTGACGGTGCTCAAGCGGTTCGGGCCGGGCGACGCCGGGCTGCTGTCGTTCCCGATGCCGGGCTGGACGCTGGCCCTGGACTTCCCGGCCCGCACGCCGGGCCTGGCCGGGCTGCTGGACCGCCTGGACGAGCTGGTAATGGCGGCCGGCGGCCGGGTCTACCTGGCCAAGGACTCGCGGGTGCCGGCGGGCCTGCTGGGCGAGATGTACCCGCGGCTGCCGGAGTTCCGCAAGCTGCGCGCCGAGCTGGACCCCGACGGTCTCCTGGCCTCCGACCTCTCCCGCCGGCTGGGCCTGTAACCGGGTTAGGCTCGTAACATGACGCTCTTCCAGCGGGCCCACGACATCATCTCCGCCAAGGCCAACAAGGCTCTGGATGCCGCCGAGAAGCCCGACGAGATGCTCGACCTGTCGTACGAGCAGATGCTTGACCAGATCACCAGGGTCCGCCGCGGGCTGGTGGACATCGCCGCCTCCCGCAAGCGGCTCGAACTTCAGGAGCAGCAGCTCCAGAACTCCGCCGACCACCTCCAGGACCAGGCCAAGGCGGCGCTGGCCCAGGGCAGGGAGGACCTGGCCAGGGAGGCGCTGTCGCGCCGGGCCGCGGCCCAGGGCCAGATCACCGAGATGGAGGCCCAGCACCAGGACCTGGCCGAGCAGGAGCAGAAGCTCGAGGGCGCCCTGGAGAACCTGCAGAAGCGGGTCAACAACTTCCGGACCCAGAAGGAAGTGCTCAAGGCCCAGTACACCGCGGCCTCGGCGCAGACCTCGGTGGACGAGACGGCGGCCGGGATCTCCTCGGCGGCCGGCGACTCGGGCGCGGCGCTCCAGCGGGCCCAGGACAAGATCGCCAACATGCAGGCCAGGGCCGGCGCGGTGGACGAGCTGCTCCAGTCCGGCGTGCTGGAGGACGTCGGCGGCAATACCGACGACATCCAGCAGGAGCTGGACGAGGCCAGCACGTCGGCCGACGTGGACAAGGAACTGGCCGCGCTCAAGGCTCAGCTCGGGCCGGGCGCCGAGGCGCCGCACGAGATCGAGGGCGGCTGACCGCCCCGTTCGTCCCCGGGCTGCGGCTGGCGGGCGAGTTCTACGCCGAGGTGGTCCGGCCACTGCTGGACGAAGCCTGCCCGGGGCTGGACTACGCGGCGGCGCTGCTGGGCGAGGGCTCGGAGGTCCTCGGCTTCGACAGCCCGCGCTCCACCGACCACAACTGGGGCCTGCGGCTCCAGATCCTGACCGGGGCGGGGGCCGGGGCCGGCCTGGCCGAGCCGGCTGAGCTGGCTGAGCTGGCCGCGCTGGCCGACCTGGCCGGGCGGCTGGAGGGGCGGCTGCCGGAGTCCTTCCGCGGCTACCCGGTGTTCTTCCCGGCGTCCCAGGATCCGGCCGGTGAGCCCCGCCACTGGGTGGAGATCACCGCCCTGCATTCATTTCTCAAACAATTGCTGGGTTTCGACCCGACCAGCCAGCCAGCCGGCGTGGCCGACTGGCTGGCCACCCCGACTCAGCGGCTGGCCGAGGTCACCGGCGGCGCGGTCTATCACGACGGGCCGGGCCAGCTGACCCTGGCCCGGGCCCGGCTGGCCTGGTACCCCGATCAGGTCTGGCGGTACGTGCTGGCCTGCCAGTGGCAGCGGATCGGCCAGGAGGAGGCGTTCCCCGGCCGCTGCGCCGAGGCCGGCGACGAGCTGGGCGCGGCCGTGGTGGCCGCGCGGCTGGCCCGCGACCTGATGCGGCTGTGCCTGCTGATGCGCCGCCGCTACCCGCCCTACAGCAAGTGGCTGGGCGCCGCGTTCGCCCGGCTGCCCGAGGCCGCGGCCATCGGCCCGGCGCTGGCTGCCGCGCTGGCCGCGACCGGCGCCGTGGCACGGGAGCGGGGCCTGTGCCGGGCCTACGAGCTGGTCGCCGCCCGGCACAACGAGCTTGGCCTCACCGACCCGGTGGACCCGCGGACCCGGCCGTACTACGACCGGCCGTTCCAGGTGCTGGACGCGGGCCGCTTCAGCGCGGCGCTGCTGGCCACCGTCACCGAGCCCGAGCTGAACCGCCGCCTGCCCGTCGGCGCCGTTGACCAGTTCGTCGACAGCACCGACGCGCTCGGCAGCGAGCCGCTCTGCCGGGCCGCCAGCGGTGCGGCCGCGGGCCGGGACGCGCTGCCGCTGAGCTGACTGTGTCGCCCAGGCAACAGTGTCGCCCGGGCAACAGTGTCGCCCGGTGTAACAGCGCCGCCCGGGCAACCGGGCCGCCCGGGTCCGCGTCTAATCCGCTGGGCCAGGGAGCAAGGCGTCGGCCCGGTTACCCGGCTCGTCTAAAGGCCGGCCCGCAGTTCCCTGGCGATGACCATGCGCTGGATCTGGTTGGTGCCCTCGAAGATCTGCGGCACCTTGGCCTCGCGCATGTACCGCTCGACCGGGAAGTCCCTGGTGTAGCCCGCGCCGCCGAGCACCTGGACCGCGTCGGTGGTCACCCGCATGGCCGCGTCCGTGGCCACCAGCTTGGCGATCGATGCCTGGCGCCGGAACGGCAGCCCGCGGTCGCGGCGCCGGGCCGCCTCCAGGTAGGTGGCCCGCGCCGACTCCACCGCCGCGGCCATGTCCGCGAGCAGGAACTCCACACCCTGGAACTCGATGATCGGCCGGCCGAACTGGCTGCGCCCGGCCGCGTAGCCGACCGCCTCGTCCAGGGCCGCCTGGGCCAGCCCCGTCGCGCAGGCCGCGATGCCCAGCCGGCCCGAGTTCAGCGCGTCCAGCGCGATCCTCAGGCCCAGGCCCTCCTCGCCCATCCGCCGGGCCGCCGGGACTCGCGCCCCCTCCAGCCGCAGCTGCGCCGTCGGTGAGCCGGTCAGCCCCATCTTGTGCTCCGGCGTCCCCGCGACCAGGCCCTCGGTGGCCGCGTCGGCCAGCAGGCAGGTGATGCCCCGGCCGCCGTCGTCGCTGGTCCGCACCATCAGCGTGTAGAAGTCCGCCCGACCCGCGTGGGTGATCCACGCCTTGGTCCCCGTGACCACGTACTCCTCGCCGTCACGCACCGCGCGGGTCGACAGCGCCGCCGCGTCCGAGCCCGCGTCCGGCTCCGACAGCGCGTACCCGCCGAGCAGGTCACCCTCCAGCAGCGCCGGCAGCCACTCGGCGCGCTGCTCGTCGGTGCCGTAGTAGGCCAGCGGGAAGCAGGACAGCGTGTGCACCGACATCCCCACGGCCACCGTCATCCACGCCGCGGCGATCTCCTCCAGCACCTGGAGGTACACCTCGTAGCTCACCCCGCTGCCACCCCAGCGCTCCGGGTAGGGCAGCCCCAGCAGGCCGCTCTTGCCCAGCAGCCGGAACTTCTCGCGCGGGAACCGGCTCTCCGCCTCGTACTCGCTGGCCGCCGGCGCCAGCTCGGCCGACGCGATCTCCCGGGTCAGCCCGACCAGCTGCTCGGCATCGGCAGTGGGCAGCATCCGCTCGGCGGGCATTTTTCCTCCCACAAACAGCAGCTTGTTTAGGCCCTGTTGTTAACCGTATCGCGCAGTGTCCTGCGGCCCGTCAGGCGAGTAGCGCCGCGACGCGGTCGGCGTCGCACTGACCCACCGGGACCTGCATCACCATGACCAGCCCCGGCTGCTCCACCAGCCGCAGCTGGAACATCTCCAGCGCGATCCGCCCGGCCTCCGGGTGGTCGACCGCGATCTTCGCCGGCTCGAAGTAGCGGGCCGGGTACTCATCCCACCAGGCCCCGAACTCCGCGCTGGCCGCCGACAGCGCCGCGACCAGCTCGGCGAACCGCGCGTCGCCCGGATGCTGGCCCGCCGCGACGCGGAACTGGCTGAGCGTCGTGCGGGCGGCCGGCCCCCAGCGCACCATGCGCTCGCGGTTGACCGGATCCGTGAACATCATCCAGAGCATGTTGCGCCGCCCTTCCGGCAGCCCGGCCGGGTCGCGGCGCACCCGGGCGTAGGCCTCGTTCCAGGCCAGGTAGTCGAAGTGCACGTCGTAGATCGAGGCGATGTTCGGCAGCACCGAGTCGGCCAGCCGCCGCAGGCGGGGCAGCAGGTCGTCGGCGGGCTCCTGGTCCGGCGGCGGGGCCAGTCCAGCCAGGCCGCGCAGGTGCCGGTGCTGGTCCGGGCTCAGCCGCAGCGCGCGGGCCAGCGCGTCCACCACCTGGGTCGAGGCCGCGATGCCGCGACCCTGCTCCAGCCAGGTGTACCAGGTCACGCCGACCCCCGAGAGCTGAGCCACCTCCTCCCGCCGCAGCCCCGGGGTCCGGCGCCGGCCCAGGTCCGGCAGCCCCACGTCGGCCGGCCGCAGCCGAGCCCGTTGCGCGCGCAGGAACGCGGCCAGCTCGGCCCGTCGCGCCGCCTCCGGCTGATCGCCCGCCGCCGCCTGGCCCACTGTCGCCTTGCCCACTGTCGCCTGGCCCGCCGCCGCCTTGCCCGCTGTCGCCTGGCCCACTGCCGCCTTGCCCACTGCCGCCTTGCCCACTGCCGCCCGGCCCACTGTCGCCGCCCTCCTCGTGTAGCTAGCAGGATCAGTACCAGGATCAGTACCAGCATTATCGCTAGCCTGAAGTCACCTGCTGGCGAGCGGAGGGCATGGCGACATGACAGACGGGATGGTGCTGGCGCCGGGGGCGGGCCCCCGGATCGGGGGCGCCGGAATGACCCTCAAGATCGGCGCCGAGCAGACGCCGACCTGGTCCATGTTCGAGGCCGAGGTCGGCCCCGGCTTCGACGTCGGGGCACACCGGCACCGGCACGCCGAGGAGGTCTTCTACATCCTCGAAGGTGAGCTGGACCTGCTCGCCTTCACGCCGCGGATCACCACCGCCGGCAACTGGCAGGCCTGGCACTCGGCCGACGGCGCCAAGGTCGCGCGCGGCGGTCCCGGCAGCGTCATGTTCGTGCCCGCCGGCTGCCCGCACGCCTTCGCCAGCCCCGGGCCCGCGCCGGCCCGGATGCTGTTCCTGGTCGCCCCGGCCGGGCACGAGCATTACCTGGCCGAGATCGGCGACCTGCTCGCCGCCGGCGGCCCGCCCGACCCTGAGGCCATCGCGCGGATACGTGCCCGGCACGACATCGAGCAACTCACCCCCATGGCGGCTGGGCGCCGGGGCTAGGCCGAAAATAGCTGGAATCTTCTCGCTAGCTTGTTCGTCTCGACGGCCATAATGTCAGAGGCAGCAGCTACTGTTATCGAAGACGACAAAGCCAGCCCGCGGCCCGCAGGAGGTGATCGAAGTGCCCGCTCCGGCCAGCACCGATCACGACTCCCGCCGTCACGAGGGGCTGGCCTGGTCGCATGAACTCGACCTCGCCCCGCTGCTGGCCGCGGTCGGCGCGACCCAGCCCGGCGAGGCCGGCGACGAGCAGGCCGCCGCCGAGGAAGCCACTGCGATGGCGGCCGCGGCGGCTGCGGGGGCTCCGCCGCGGGATGTGACCGGGGTGCTGGCTGATCAGCTGCCGCCTGGCCCTGCTTTGGCGGCGTGCCTGTCCGGGAC
>JBOHCO010000897.1:0-4044 GCA_050698895.1 Streptosporangiaceae bacterium | reverse complement strand
GCTCAGGGTGCCCCGCCGCCGGGGCCGGGCCGACCTCGGTACGCTCTGTCGGTAGCTCCCTCGTTGGTTCCCTGAGCAGCAGAAAGGTCCCTCGCGTGAGATGGCGTAATCCAGCCGCCCGGCCTGGCGCGAGCCAGGGCCGGCGGCCCGCACCGGTGCCGGCATGAGCTCGCCCCGGGGCGACGATCCGGTGGCCGCCCTGAACCTCGTGCTGAGCGAGGTCATCGACGGGGTACTGGACGTGAGGCAGGCGCACCGGCGGGTTCCCGACACCCATGCGCTGCGCGGGGTGCTCGATCAGCTCCTCGCGGACCTGAGAGCCTGGGCCCGCTTGCTCGCCGACCAGGACCAGGCGCTGGGCGTGTCGCCGCTGGCGAGCATGCCTACCGCGACCGGCCGGACGCCACCGCATTCCTGGCATGGGCCGGCCAGCGATGAGGAGGTCCGCCGGATCGTCGGCGAGGACCTCGACCGGCTCGGGCAGCACCTGGCCGCAGCGCTCGCGGAGCAGCAAGATGACCAGGTGCGAGCGGCCCTCGCCGAGGTGCAGCGCGGCTTGGAGACTGACCGGCAGGCGCTCAGCGAGTCCTAGCGCGCGCCGAGGGCGCGGCCCGCTCGCTGGCCTCGAGCGACGTCCAGAGGTCCTGGTGTCGTCGTCAGCGGGGAAGAACGCCTCGACCCGCAGTTCCTGCGCGGTCACATCGATCGGCGCGCTGATCGTCGAGACCACCGAGAAGAACCGGAGCTCGGTGCCGGCCAGGTCAAAGTGCAGGTCGATGATCGGCGCGGTGCCGGGGGACAGGTCGGGCTCGGTCAGGAGCCGGGCGACGTCGGGCCGGCCGCGAAGGTGGCGGACCAGCCGGGCCGTCTCCCGGTCGAGCACGCCGCCGATCGCCTCCCGGTGGGCGCGGTCGAGCAGCGCCGGCACGACCGTGGCCCAGTTACAGAGCTGGTCGCGCATCGGGCCGGGCTCAATGACCAGCCGCAGCACCTTCGACGGCATCGCGGCCGACCTCGGCCTGGTGCCCAACCTGGCGGCGGCCGCGGCCGCATCGCCCGGCCTGCTGGCCGGCTTCGACGGGCTGCGCCGCGCGGTCGCGTCGGCCAAGCTCGACCCGGTTCTTCGCGAGATCGCCGGCGTCGCCGTCGGCGTCGCCGTCGACAACCGCTACGGCGTCGCTTTTCACTCCACGATGCTCGGCAAGCTGGGCCTGCCCGAGGAGCAGATCAAGCTGCTGCGCGAGGGCGCCGCGCCGGCCGACGGACCGCCGCCGCCGTCGCGGCGCTGGCCCGCCAGGTAGTGCTGAACCGGGGCCGGCCCCGGCCGTCCTGGCTAGGTGGCCAGCGTCCCTTCCGCTACGACCAGGCCGGAACCGCCCACCCGGATGCGGGGCCCGGAGGCCGAGACCTGGATCCGGCTGGGCCGTCCCAGCGCGTAGCCCTGCTCGACGATCACGGTGCCCTGGTCAGGGACCTGGCCCAGGGCGGCGAGCCGGGCGACGAGCGGGCCGGCCGCGGTTCCGGTCGCCGGGTCCTCGGCGATGCCGACCGTCGGGTTGAAGAACCTGGCGTAAGCGACCGCGCCGGCCCGGTCCACGGGGTCGGTGCTGTACAGGTAGCAGCCCTCGCCGCCGGCCTGCCTCAGCAGCGGGGCCAGCCGGGCCCCGTCCGGCGCGGCCCGGTCGACGGCCGCGCGATCACGGGCCGGGACCAGCAGGTGGCCGGCGCCGGTCGACACCACCTGCGCGGGCTCATCCGCGGCCAGGTCGTCCGGGCCCAGGCCGAGGGCAGCCGCGAGAGCAGCGCGATCCCTGGCCACGGCGCCGAACTCCGGCGGCGACTGATCCATCCACACGGTGGCCGGCTGGCCGGCCGGGCGGATCACCTCGACCGGCAGCACCTGGCCGGCGATCTCCTGCCGGAGGCCCGCATCCCCGTCGGCCGCGGGCAGCCGGCCCGCGGCTTCCATCCACAGCCAGGCGCCCAGCGCGTTGTGGCCGGCCCCGCCGACCTCCGCGCCGATCGGGGTAAACGACCGCAGTCGCACCGCGGCCCGGGGGAGTGAGGGGCGGAGCAGGAACGTCGTCTCGGACTGGTTGAACTCCCTGGCGATGGCCCGCATCCGCGCCTCGTCCAGGCCGTCGGCATCGGGCACCAGCGACAGCGGGTTGCCGGTCAGCGGCCGGCTTGCGAAGACGTCTACGAAGAAGAAAGGCACGCGGGAAGTCATGAACTGATCCTGCCCCGGGTCCCGGGCCGCCGGGACAGAGTCAGCAGGCCAGGCTGACGGTCTGGTGAGCGGGCAGGCCGGGCCGGCCGGGCCCGGAGACAAAGCCGGAGAAGTTCATGTGCGCGGGCACCCCCTGGAAGGGCGAGTGCCCGACGAAGACGTACTGGAGCCTCGAGTACGCGCGCCTGCCGTGCGGGCACGGCACGATCTTCGAGGCGATCATCACCAGCGGGAGCGGGTTGTAGAGCTGCGTGTGGCAGTCCTCGACCGCGCACATGTTCACGACGCCGACGCCGATCGCGGTGGCGACCGGCTTTCCCCACCCGGACCAGCGCAGGTTCCTCGCCGTGATGTCGTCAGTCTCGCAGACCACCTGGATGATCGACGGCTGTCGCTGTCCGGGAGCGCCGCAGTCGGTCAGCCTTACCGACGCGGGGGCCGTCCTGGGCCCGCTCTGAGCGCACGCGCTGAGCAGCAGGGGCAGCATCAGGGCCGCCGCGGCGATCCGCGTCATCCTGGCCAGCACGTTCGCCTCCTGTGTCACCACGGCGCGCGATGTTACTTCATAGAAGAATTCAACGGTAACAACACCTAGCCTCCGCTCCTCGCGTCGCTCTCCAGCGAATCTCGGATGACGGTTAGGTAACGGTCCCGTCAAGTGAGAACTCTCTCATCGGCGCGTTACCATTTATTCGTGGATGACGGTAACGAAGCCGTGCTGGCGACGGCTGGTCGCGATCCCGGTTCCCGCGCGCCGGCCCCCGGCTCGCTCCGCCTGGTCCAGGCGCTGGTCAATACCCTGAACGCGGAGTCCGGGCGGGACCTGCTCGGCACGCCGCCGGACGCGAGCCAGTGGCTGGCCGGGGCCGGCCTCCTCGACGGAGGGTCCGTCCTGACCGCCGCGGAGCGGCAGGCCCTGGTGGACCTGCGCGAGGCGATCAGGGGAGTGCTCCGCGCGCATACCGGCGGGCTCCGCGACCCCGAGGCCGCCAGCCGTCTGACCATGGCGCTCGCGTCCGGCCGCATGGCCCTGGCGGTTGATCCGGCGGGCGGCGCGCGGCTGGTCAGCGCGGACCACGAGCCCATCAGCCGCGTGATCGGCCGCTTCGCCATCGCGATCGCCGAGGCGGCCGAGGCGGGCACCTGGGCCCGCCTCAAGAGCTGCCCCGGGCTCAGCTGCGGCTGGGCGTTCTACGACCGGTCCCCGTCCAGCAGGTCACAGTGGTGCTCGATGCAGGTCTGCGGCTCTCGGGCCAAGATGCGCGCCTACCGCGGGCGCCTGGCCTAGGCGCCTCCGGGGGCACGACCCGGCGCGAGCGCGAGGGTGGCAGACTGGCCCGTGATGAAGGCCGTCCGCTTCAGCCAGTTCGGGGGCCCGGAGGTCCTGCGGATCGTGGATCTCCCCGATCCGCATCCGGGACCCGGCCAGGTCCGGATCGCGGTGCGCGCGGCCGGCGTCAACCCGAGCGACTGGAAGAAGCGTCAGGGCCTGATGGACCCGGA
Source organism: Streptosporangiaceae bacterium (assembly GCA_050698895.1). GTDB lineage: Bacteria > Actinomycetota > Actinomycetes > Streptosporangiales > Streptosporangiaceae > DASUBV01. The sequence continues at coordinate 311 of JBOHCO010000897.1, read as the reverse complement.
GCTCCCGCAGACCTTGGGCTACGAGGCGGCGGGGGTCGTCGACGAGCTCGGCGAGGACGTTGCGGACGTGGCCATCGGCGATCGCGTGTTCGGCTTGTCCGCCGCGGGGGCGGCCCAGGCTGAGCTGGCGGTGCTGTCCCACTATGCGCCGATGCCGCCGTCGCTTGACTTCCCCGATGCAGCCGCGCTGCCGGCCGCTATCGAGACGGCCACGCGGGCGCTTGACCAGCTCGGCGTCGCCAGCGGCAGCACGCTGCTCGTCAACGGCGCCTCAGGGAGCGTCGGCAGCGCCGCGGTTCAGCTGGCCGTGG
>JBOHCO010000896.1:0-1895 GCA_050698895.1 Streptosporangiaceae bacterium | reverse complement strand
GTCAAGACCCTCTCGGGCGCCATCAGGCCGGACGACGGGAAGATCCTGGTCGAGGGCCGCCCTGTCCAGCTGAGCAGCCCGCTCGATGCCCGCCGGTACGGCATCGAGACCGTCTACCAGGATCTGGCCCTGGCCCCCGACCTGGACGCCGCGGCCAACCTGCACCTGGGCCGGGAGATCTACCTGTTCCCGATCCTGAAGGTGCTGAACAAGGCGGAGATGCGCCGCCAGGCGATGGCCGCGTTCGCCGACCTCGGCATCGACCTGCCCGACCCGAGCACGCCGGTGGCCAGCCTGTCCGGCGGCCAGCGCCAGTCGGTGGCGGTGGCCAGGGCGGTGGCCTTCGCCAGCAACGTCATCTTCATGGACGAGCCCACCGCGGCGCTGGGCGTGGTCCAGCGCGGCAAGGTGCTCGACACGGTCCGCCGGGTCCGCGACCGCGGCGTGGCGGTGGTGCTGATCAGCCACAACATGCCCGAGGTGCTGGCCGTCTCGGACCGCATCGAGGTGCTGCGGCTGGGCCGCCGGGTGGCCCGGTTCCAGGCCGCGCAGGCCTCGGTGGAGGACCTGGTCGGCGCCATGACCGGCGCGATCGTCGGCGAGGACGAAGAGCCGCCGGAGGAGAACGGGACACCGGACAGCGGCACGGACAGCAAGACGGAGGCCGGCCATGACCGCTGAGCAGCCGACGGCGCCCGGCGCGCCCGGCCAGCCCGTATCGGGCCCGCCAGCCACGGATCAGCCCGCCCGGAGCGAGGCCGTGCCGAATCAAGCCGGGTCTGGCCGGTCGACACCGCCGGCCCGCCGCCCGGAGCAGCCGCGCAGCCTGGGCCAGCGCGCGTGGCATCGGCTGTCCGTGGCCAACGAGACCTGGACGCTGCTGGCGCTGGTCATCCTGGTGATCTTCTTCACCATCAGGGAGCCGGGCAAGTTCTTCACTCTCGATGACTTCTCGCTCATCGCGCAGAACTCCGCGGCCTACCTGCTCATGGCGGTCGGCCAGACGTTCGTCATCCTGACCGCTGGCATTGACCTGTCGGTCGGCTCGGTGCTGGTGCTGGCCGGCGTGGTCGCCGACCTGTACTGCATCCACCACGGCGGGGCGAACGCTGGCTGGGGCACGATCGCCATCGGGTCGGTGCTCGGCATGCTCACCGGGGCCGGCTGCGGCGCCCTCCAGGGCTTCCTGGTCGCCAAGGCCAAGATCCCCCCTCTGATCGCGACGCTGGCCGGGTTCGGCGCGCTGTCCGGGGTGGCCTACCTGCTCGCCGGCGGCTCGGACCTCCGCACGGTGCCCAGCCGGCTGGTCAACACCATCGGCCTGGGCAGCGTGGCGGGCATCCCGTGGCTGATCGTGATCAGCTTCGCGGTGGCGATCATCTTCGGCCTGGTGCTGGCCTACACCCGGTTCGGGCGCTACACCTACGCGATCGGCTCCAGTTCAGAGGCGGCCCGCCGAGCGGGCATCGCGGTCGACTGGCACCTGATCAAGGTCTACGCGCTTTCCGGCTGGATGGCCGGGATCGCCGGGCTGCTGTCCCTGGCCAACTTCGACTCAACGACCATCGCCGGTCACACGACCGACAACCTCACGGTGATCACGGCGGTGGTCCTCGGCGGCGCCAGCCTGTTCGGCGGCCGAGGCTCCATGCTCGGCACGGTGATCGGCGTCTTCATCCCGGCGGTGCTGCTCACCGGCCTGGTGATCTTGACCATCAATCAGTACTGGCAGGACGTGGCCATCGGGGTTGTCCTCGCGGCCGCCGTTTACCTCGATCAATTCCGCCGTCGGCTGCGCGAGCGGCACTGAGGCCACGCGGCCTCAGCCGCGCGCGCGGCGACTTAATTTCACACAGGAGGAACGATGCCGGGCAGGATAACCACAGCGGTCGGCG
>JBOHCO010000895.1:0-2337 GCA_050698895.1 Streptosporangiaceae bacterium | reverse complement strand
GTCGTTGACGGCCCGGAACATCCGGTGATGCACGGCGAGGTACCGCTCACCCAGTTGCTCTGGAGTGATCATGGCTGCCCCTCTTACTGATCCACTGACTGCTGATCCTGACCCGCCTCATCATGACGGGCGTCACATTGACGACTGACGTAATGAGGTTCCTCACGGATTTATTCCGAGGGTCGAGGAACTGTCCTGGATGGGGCGGGACCCGGACTGACCGACACCGCCGAGGCGGCGTGGCCCTGGGCCAGCAGGGCATCCCGCCTGGCCCAGGGGAGCTTGAGCAGCAGCCGGTCCGCGTCGAGGAACGCGAAGAACTTGCCCCTGACCGTCAGGCCGTCACGGCCGAACATCCGGCGCCGCTCCACGTCGGCCCGGGTCGACTGGATGGCGGCCAGCCGCTCGAAGCTGCTCTCCGCCGCCTCGCGGTCCATCGCCGTCAGCCTCCCGCCGGGCGCGGGGTGGATCTCCTACCTCAACCTCATCACGAAATGGCCCGACGGGGCGGTCGCACCGGCGTGGTCGCGGGCGTTTCTCTAGGGAGCTGTGCTCCACAGAGTGTCAATCGGGAGAGCCCGCAGGCGGTCACCGAACGGAAGTGTTTGCTGGCCGGTGTACAGCACGTAGCCGGCTACCAGGCGGCTGCCCAGGCGCTCCCTGAGGTGGCGGAGGCCGGCCAGATCCTCGCTCCGAACCGTCGCCCCGGCCTTGACTTCAATGGCGACTATGCGGCCGTCCGGGGTCTCAAGCACGGCATCGACTTCGACTCCGTCCTTGGTCCTGTAGTGATAGAGCCTCGCGCGTTCCTGGCTCCAGGTGAGCTGACGGGCCAGCTCCATCAGCACGAATGTCTCGATCATGGGGCCCGCTGCCCCGTCGGGCTCGCCGAGGCGAGTGCTGTCCTGGCCGATCAGGTAGGAGGCAATGCCCGTATCAACAAACGCGAGCTTGGGAGTACCGGTGGCGCGCTGGGTCCGGCCGGTCGACCAGGCGGGAATCTGCTTGATGAGGAAGACAGCGGACAGCAGTTCCAGGTAGCGGTTCAGCGTGGTCCGGGGAATGCCGGACTCACTCGCGAGCGTGGCCAGGACAAGGAGGCCTCCGGATCGCCCGGCCAGCAAGGCCAGCAGCCGGCGGAGATCGCCGCGCCGCTCGATCGCCGCCAGCTCTCGCACGTCGCGTTCGATGAGGCTGGTCAGGTAGGAATCGAAGAAAGCCGCTCGGCGTCGGGCAGATCGGCGGATGGCCTCGGGGTAGCCACCACGGACGACTCGCTCGAGGTAGTCACGCTTGCGCAGGGCTGAAGTGCGAGCTAGATCGGGTCCATGAGCGAAGGCGGCATCCACGAACGCGTCGGAGGATTGCTCCAGTTCGCCCTGGGAGAATGGCCACAGCTCTACGATCTCCATGCGGCCAGGCAAAGCGTCCGGAAGATCGCGCAGGGCCAGGATCTGCGCGGATCCCGTCAGCAGGAACTGTCCGGGCCGGGGATCTGTGTCAACGGCCACCTTGATCGATCGGAACAGCTCCGGGGCAAGCTGGATCTCGTCGATCACCATCAGACCGTCGCGCTCGACAAAGCCCGCTGGATCGTCCTTGGCCGCCCGGAGGGTGGCTGGATCGTCCAGGAGGCGGACCACGGCATCGGGGTATCTCCTCGCCGCGACCCTGGCGAGGGTGCTCTTGCCCGCTTGCCTGGCGCCGTTCAGCGTCACGACCCGCGTATCGGTCAGAGCCTCGATGACCACCTGCTCGGCCCGGCGGGGCACAAGATCCTGGCTGTGATCCACGACACCAGTATGACCCGTCTCCCGCCTGACGTGGTCAGATGGCCGCATGGTGGGTGGGCATTTGGCCGCATAGTTCGTGGACAGATGGCCGCTACTTTGGTGGACATCTGGCCGCCTGGCTAGGCCCTCCGGATCCGACTCGCGCGGACTGTCAGGGGAGGTAGCGGAGGATGTCAGTCTTGTTATTGCCTGCCTTGAGCGGGAGCAGCGTGCCGGTCGCCCAGAACGAGCCGGTGCCGGGCACGCCGACGATGCCGGTGGCCGAGCCCGCGTAGCCCGGCTGCGCCGGGGCCCGGTGGCTGGTGAACCGGCCGCGGCGGTAGTCGATGATGTCGCTCGCGGTGGAGCGCGCCGGGTCGGTCGCCGTCAGCCAGGGTCCTTTCGCTGGGGTCACCTCGAGGCGGCCAGCGCGGCCGCTGAGGCCTTTGAGGCCACGACCGCGACCGCGACCGCGGTTAGGCAAACGTTTCCGCTTCATGCTGCGGAGCCCGGCTGTCGCCCGGTTGAGCGCTGGATGACCAGACACCGAATGACCGCTGAAACC
>JBOHCO010000894.1:0-5021 GCA_050698895.1 Streptosporangiaceae bacterium | reverse complement strand
CGCGGCGGCCGGGGCGCCCCCGCAGCGAGCAGGCCGACCAGGCCATCATCGACGCCACGCTCGAGGTGTTCGCCGAGAGCGGGCCGGACGGGCTGTGCATCGAGCAGGTCGCGGCCAGGGCCGGGGTAGGCAAGGCCACCATCTACCGGCGCTGGCCCGGCAAGGAAGACCTGCTGGTGGACGCGATCGGGTCGCTGCGCAGCGAGCTGCCCCAGCCGCGGGGCCGGTCGGTCCGGGCCGACCTGACCGCGCTGGTCGACGCGCTGAGCCGGGAGGCCGCCGACCCGCGGCTGGCCCGGCTGCTCGCGCTGCCGCACGGCGACGGCCAGAAGTACCCGCGGCTGCTGGCCAAGTACCGGCAGACGGTGCTGGAGCCGCGCCGCGAGCTGATCCGCTCGGTGCTGCGCCGCGGCGTGGCCACCGGCGAGCTGCGCGAGACCATTGACGTCGACACCGTCATGTTCCTGCTGAGCGGGGCGGCGCTGGCCCGCGGCGGGCCCGGCGAGCCGTCCGGCTCGCGCTACGGCCGGCGAATTGTGGACGAGCTGATGAGCGGCCTCGCCGCGCGCTGACCTGCGCCTGACCCCCAGTTGATCATCAGCAGGCGGTCAGCTGTCACCGGGCTGGCCCGGAAGAGATCTTGACCGTATCTGAACCGCTTGTTACTTTCGGTCGGCAATATTGTGGCGCTTTTTGCACTGGGCGCGACAATCTTGCGGTTTGGCATTTCTTGACCGGAGGCTGGGTTGCGAGCGAAAGGTGAGGGCATGGGTCGACGAGGACTACTGAGACGCCGGTCGGCATGGGCGCTGGTCATAGCGCCGGTGCTGGCGATCACGGGCGTCTCCATGGCCACCGTGAGCCAGGCGGCCGTACAGCGCCCGGCACAGGCGGCGGCGAGCCACCAGGTTCAGCCGCGTCACGTCAATCAGCTGGACTGCAACGGGTACAGCACCAAGTACCAGGCGCTTAATGCAGGCAGCAAGATGCATTGCACTGACCCCATTTCCCTCCGCAAGGTGCGCTATTACGGCAAATCGGTGCTGCGCGGCTACCGGTTCCAGGACAACGGCCATTACATCGGCCACGACGAGCCGAGCGTCAAGTTCATCTCGCACCAGGCCGGGTCCGGCAACACGATGACGTACTTCATGAAGATGCCGGTGGACCCGCGCAAGGCGGCCACGGCCAACGGCAGCGTCGTCCACTACGTCGAGCTCAGCCCGGCGCCGTGGTTCGGGCTGGCGATGTGCGACCCGCACTCCTATCCGCAGAGGGCCTGCAAGCCCGACAGCGACAGCAACAACGGCTCGATCAGCAGCCCCAAGGCGGCCGGGTCGGCGTTCATGGAGCTCCAGCTCTACCCGCCGGGCATCACCCCGTTCGAGGACAGCATCAGCTGCAGCGCGACGAAGTGGTGCGCGGCGGTCACCATTGACAGCCTGGAGGCCGCGTTCGGCTTCAAGGGCCTCAACACGGCCTGCGAGGAGCCGGTCAACTTCGCCTTCCTCCAGCGCAACGGCAAGCCGGCCGGCCCGCCGAGCCCGCAGCTGGCCGACGTGGCCAGCGACACGCCCAACGCGCAGACCCTGGAGATCAACTCGGGCGACGTGATCAAGCTGTCGATCACCGACCCCAAGGCCGGGTTCACCGCCCGGATCAACGACCTGACCACCGGGCAGTCCGGCTTCATGACCGCCAGCGCGGCCAACGGGTTCATGGACACCAACTACAAGACCTGCGCCGGCATCCCGCACACCTTCCACGCGGAGTACTCCACGGCCAGCCAGAAGAACCAGGTGCCGTGGGCCGCGCTTGAGGGCGGCGTGCTCATGCAGCAGGAGACCGGTCACTTCGAGAGCTGCAACTCGGTCACCAACGCGCTGCCGCAGAGCCTGGACGGCGGCAACTACGTCGACCCGAGCGTCTTCCAGACCTGCCATGGCGGTCCGGAGGGCAAGAAGGCCGTCGGCGAGGGCCCGTGCAGCACCTCCACCGGGCTGTGCCAGCACTCCACCACGGAGGGCCTCAAGGGCCCGGTCGCCTGCCCGACCAACAACGCGGGCAGCGGCCAGCTGTGCGAGTTCTCCGACGGGTCCTGCTTCAACAAGGGCACCAGGTCGGTGACCATCAACGGCAAGGCGGTCAAGGAATCGTCCATCGTCACCGGCTGTGAGGACAACTTCTTCCAGAACGGCGACCTGGACTGGGACGGCACCGACTACCAGTCGACCAGCTGGCCGGACGGCAGCGCCAACGTCCCGACGTCGTTCCGCTACATCGGCCCGTTCACCAAGGGCGGCAAGCCGTATCCGCAGATCCAGTTCGAGACCGACGCGCCGGGCTCGGAGGCCCTGTGCAAGACCGCCACCGGCAAGGACTGCGTGGTCAAGCCGCTGGGCTCGGACTTCTACCCGTTCTGGACGCTGACCAGCAAGGAGACCATCAAGGGCGTGCGCACGCCCAGGGCGGCCTGCCTGTGGAACTTCGGGAACGTCATCCCGGGGATCACCAGGCAGAACTTCGGCAGGGACGCTCAGTACGGCCTGTCAGACGTCGCACGGTACGGCGGCACCGACGCCAGCAAGGTGCTCACCAACCCCGAGATGTCCGCGCACTGCCCGCGGTTCAACATGCCGTAGGGATTAACCCCGAGAATCGCATTTAACAAGGGCGCCCGGCCCGCTGTACTACAGCGGGCCGGGCACCTTGGCCTTGGCTAGGTAAAATCGGTTGCTCAGGTCGTGGCGGTGAACCGGAGCCGGTCGTCCCGCACCTCGACCTGGGCCTCGGCGAACCCGGCCGCCCGCAGCCGGCCGGGCAGCGCGTCCGGGTCCACCGGCACGAAGATGTCGTCGTGGTGCACGCGGCGCCGGTCCGGCGTGTCCAGGCCGTCGGAGCCGACGATCAGCCCGCCGGGCCGCAGCACCCGGGCCATCTCGGCCAGCGCGGTGTCCTGGAGGCCGGCCGACGGGATGTGGTGCAGCATGGTCAGGCAGGCCACGGCCGAGAACCGGCGGTCCGGGAACGGCAGCCGGGTTGCGTCGGCGGTGACCACTTCCACGTTGGTCCCGGCCAGCCGCCGGGCCAGGCCGGCGGCCAGGCCCGCGTCCAGCTCGGCCGCGGTGACGTGGCCCGCGTGGCGGCGCAGGATGTCGGTGGTCAGCCCCGGCCCCGGCCCGACCTCGAGCAGCTCGTCGCCGAGCTGGTGGCCGGCCAGCACCCAGGGCAGCAGGTCATCGGCCACGTAGGCGGCCCACTCGGGGCTGGAGCACAGCGCCAGGTGTTCCTCGTTCACCCGCGCAGCGTAGCGCCGCCCGCCCCGCGAACGGGACGGGCGGCGCCTGCCTGGCTGACTGCCTTCCCGCTACCTAGCCCTTGGCCCGGCAGGGCAGGCTGGGCAGCACCTTGCGGAAATCGTTGAACCGCTTGGTGATGGTCCCGAGCGGGCTCGTCGGGTAGGACACCGAAAGGAGCGGGCCGAACTCGGCCTGCGCGCTGCCGCCGAAATTGTTGGTGGTGCCGGGGATGTAGCGGCCGCCAAGCTGCCACAGACAGCCCTGCGGCGCGTTCCGTGTGGTGTAGAAGGGGTAGAACACCGAGTTCGGCGGCGGGTTCACGCAGCCGGTGCCCGGGTGCGGGTCGGCCGGGTTGGTGATGTGCCGCTGGCACGGCACGTCGACCCGGAACGAGGTGTCCGAGGACTCGTCGCGCGAGATGTCGGACTCGAAGGACATCCAGCTGAAGTTCTTGCCCGCGGTGGTCGGGCTGGTGAACTCGACTGGCGTCGGGTGCAGCAGCCGGTCGGCGAGCGGGTTGCTGACCGAGCCGGGCCAGTTGAGGTTGTAGGACACGCCGTCGAAGTCGCCGTCGATGTCGATGCAACCGCCGATCTTGACCAGCGTCGAGTCCTTGCCCGGCAGGCAGAAGTCGTCGTCCCCGGCCGGGTCCGGCCCGGCCGTGTCACCGTCGTTGGTGTCGGCGCCGAGGGGCTGCAGGCAGGTGCTGTTGGCGTCGGTGCCGACCTTGCCGCAGTACTCGAAGTGACCGATCTCATCGGAGAACGCCACGTTGTAGGTGTGCGCCGCGGTGACATTGCGGGTCTGCGGCGTAGAGGTGCTGAACTCGGGGTGGAAGTCGTAGGGCTGGATCGTGCACTTCGTGGCGTTCGGCGCGAAGAGCACGTTGCCGAACCCGTTGGCCGCGCTGGCGGTCATGAAGCCGCTCGTGTGGCTGGTGTGGTCGGCGATCACGATCCGCAGGCCGTCCGGGGTGTCGAACAGGTGCACCGTGAGGTGGTCACCGGGGTTCATCAGCAGGTCGCGCTTGAGGTTGGGCACGAAGTGCTGGGGCGCGCCCGGGTTGGCCGGCGCGGTGGCCTTGCCGTTCTTGGTGATGAAGGCGAAGTTCACCGGCTCGGGGCCGACCGTGTTCAGGCACGCGGTGTTGTCGAACTGGCCGGTGTTGTCGTTCTCGGAGAACGTGTCGATGTTCATGGCCGCGCAGTACTGCGTGGCCGAGCAGCCGTTGCCGGCCGGCCAGTTGACCCAGCCCGGCGGGTAGAACTGCATCTCCTCGTAGGCCTGGCCCGGGCCCAGGCCCATGTAATGCGAGCTGGCCGGGTTCGAGCTCTCGTAGATGTTGGAGTTGCTGTCCGGCTTGCACGGCACGGTGGCGTGGCCGGTCAGCGCGGTGCCGTCCGGGTTCGGCGAGCCCTGGCTGTCGCACATGGCCATGCCGATCCAGAACGTCGGATGCAGCTGGAAGTTGTCGGTGCCGCCGCTGCCGTCCTGCTGCGGCCGGGTCGGCGGGTCCTTGGGCAGGACCATCTGGAAGGTGACGTTGTTGCCCGAGCCGGGCTTGTTCGAGTAGAACAGCGTGGCCGGCTCATCGTGGCCGGTGTAGCCCCAGAACTTGGCCCCGTCCGCCCTGGCCTGATACCAGCCGCGGAACTCGTCCCAGTTCAGCGCGGGCTCGGCGCACTCGACGCCGTTGGTGCCGCACCAGTGCTGGCGGCCGGC
>JBOHCO010000893.1:0-1159 GCA_050698895.1 Streptosporangiaceae bacterium | reverse complement strand
ATACCCCGGGATCCTCGGCTGATTCGGTGGCCTCGACCGACTCGGCGGACACCGCGCGCCCGGTCACCGCCCTAGCCAGAGCCGACCCCAGCAGCCGCGACCCGGACAGCCCGGACCCATCCGGCCCCGCCTGCGCCGACCCAGGCCCCGGCGCCCGAGCCCCATCGGCCCGAACCCCAGTGGCCCGAACCCCATCGGCCCCAGCCCCATCGGATCCAGCCCCATCGGCCCCAGCCCTGGCCGATCTAGCCCCGGCCCCGGCCGATCTAGCCCCGGCCCCGGCCAGCGCCGGCGTCCCCCGGCCGGTCGCGATCACGTTACCGACCGCCTCCGACAGTCGCCGCTTCAGGATCGGCGCCACCGGTCGCTCCACCGCCCGATGAATCGCCCAGGCCAGGCCCAGCATCGCCGCGTAGACCAGCACCACCAGCGCGATCGACGGGACCTTGTCGCGCAGGTAGGCGATCGTCGTGAAGCCGATGTCCTGGTGGATCAGGTACAGCGGATAGGTCAGCGCGCCCGCCACCGGCAGCCACCGCCAGCGGATGCAATCCAGCCGGTGCGTCGCGACCAGCGCCATGATCACGAAGAACGAGGTCAGCACCACCGCCAGCGGCCACGGAGCGTACCCGCGCGGGGTGTTGATGGAGATCAGCCAGGAGTAGGCGACGATCCCCCACAGCAGCAGGTTGCTGCCGAACTTGTGGATGAGGAAGAACGCGATGCCGGCCACGAAGTAGGCCGAGTACGGCGGGTTGACCAGCGTGGTCAGCACGGAGTCATGCGAGCCGGCCACCGCGATGGAGGCCACCGACCACAGCACGCAGAACGTGACCATGCGCCGGTAGGTGACCCCGCCGATGGCCACGATGCCGAACAGCAGGTAGAACGTCAGCTCGATGAACAGGGTCCAGAACGCGGGGACCAGGTTGTGCACCCCGTAGGCGGACTGGACCATGGTCAGGTTGGTCAGCACCACGCTCGGCCGGACCCCGGAGCTGAGCCGCGGAAAAACGACCAGCACGAACGTGGTCAGGCCGATGGCCGCCCAGTAGGCCGGGACCAGCCGGACGACCCGCGAGACAAAGAAGTCCGCCGGTCTCCGGCCCCAGCCGCTCATGCAGATGACGAATCCGCTGATCATGAAGAACAGCTCGAC
>JBOHCO010000892.1:0-2033 GCA_050698895.1 Streptosporangiaceae bacterium | reverse complement strand
TCCCCATCGGGTTGCCCGGGGAAGCCGCGGGCATCATGCCGCGCTTCATGCTCTGGCGCACGGTCAGGAAGGTCGTCGCCATGCTGATCAGGACCGCGGCGAAAATCACGATCTTGGCGTGCAACGGGACGTGCACGGTCCCGGTGAACAGGACCTTGTCCGCGATGCTGACGCCCAGGATCTTGGCCTGCTTGGCGCTCTGCACCATGGCGATGGGCAGGTTGTACTTGGGCGCCCCGCCGGTGTACTCGGCGATCGCTCGCAGCACGCTGAACAGGGAGAAGAACAAAGGCAGCTGGGCCACAACCGGGAGGCACCCCATCAGCGGGTTGACGCCCGCCTCCTGGTAGAGCTTCATCGTCTCCTGGTTGAGCGTCTGCTTGTCGCTCTTGTACTTCTTGCGCAGCGCCGCCATCTGCGGCTGAAGCGAGGTCATGGCGCGCGTCGTGTGCATCTGCTTGATGAACAGCGGCACCATGACCAAGCGCATCAGGACCACGAGGATGATGATGGTCAGCGCCCACGTCCAGCCGCTGGAGGCACCGAAGACTGGCTTCAGCACGTCGTAGATCCGGGTCAGCACCCAGCCCACGGCTTCATACAGGGCGTTCAGTGGGTTACCCACCTGCTAGCTCCCTTGCGCTCTGATCAGAAAACTCGTCTGGCTGGCGCGATGGCTGCCGCGATGGCCGCGGTCTCGCGGGCGGCACCGGATCCAGGCCCCCGGCGTGGAACGGGTGGCAGCGGCTGAGCCGCCGCACCGCCAGCCAGGCTCCGCGCAGGGCACCGTGCACCTGCACTGCCTCCAGCGCGTAGGCGCTGCAGGAGGGGTAGAAACGGCAGGACGGCGGCAGCAGTGGACTGACAAAGCCGCGGTAACCGCGGATCGCCTGAACGAGCACCCAGCTAGCCCAAGAGGCCGCGGCCGACCGCCTGCCCGGTGCCTGCTGATCGCCTGTAGTCGTCACCGACACAGCGCCCTATCCTGCCGCCGAAGAAGTGCTGCGATTACCAGGTCGAGTTCAGCGGCGAGATCCTCCTGGCGTGCCGTCGCGGCGCGAGGGTTAGCGCGCAACACAAGCAGGCTACCTCCAGGAAGCGACCGCAGATACGCACGGGCCAGGTGCCTGAGGCGGCGGCGGACTTTATTGCGCACCACCGCGGGGCCGACCCGGCGGCTGACAATGAAGCCGACCCTGGCCGGCTCGTCGCCCGATCGCACCAGCAGGTGCCCGGAAATCAGGGGCTTACCAGCGCGACTGCCCTGCTGGACGACAGCCTCGAACTCCGCCCGGCGCCGCATTCTCGCCGCTGCGGGAAGCATCGGCCGTCACCGCCCCGGACAAAGTTCGCAGGGGTCAGTCAGACGCTGACGCGCGCGCGGCCCTTCCGCCGCCTGGCCGCCAGCACCGCGCGGCCGGCTCGGGTGCGCATGCGCAGCCGGAAGCCATGCGTCTTGGCCCGACGACGATTGTTCGGCTGGAACGTGCGCTTACTCACCGGGACTCCAGTTTGCTGCTGAGAGCTTGCTCAAGGGAAACGCTGCTTGCCTCGGGCATCCAGCGTCACAAGAATCACAGGCCATGAGGCCGTGCGTCACCCGCGCCGGACTACCGGGCCAACAAACGGTACGCGCCCCGGGTGGTGGCGGTCAAACCGGCGCGGCAGCCGGCCAGTTCCGGCCGGCGCAGCCTCGTCCCGGCTTGCCATCAGGGCCGCCTGCCGCCCACCATATGACCCTCACCGTTTCCCAACGCGCCGGGAAAGGCAGCCCTAGGCTGTTGTGGATAGCGGTGCCGGTCGCGGGGATCTTGTCCGACCGCCGCGATCGCCGGCTCCGTCCTCGGGATGGCGCACGACCTGCATGAGCGCACCTCTGCAACGTGCACATGCTGTGGAAAAACCTGTTGATCAGATGTGGGGGCGCGAGGTGAGCTACTAGTGAGAGAAGACGACCTCGCAGCCGTATGGGCCCGGTCCCTGGATGACCTGGGCGACATGCAGATCGAGCCGCACCAGCGCGCCTGGCTCCA
>JBOHCO010000891.1:0-1140 GCA_050698895.1 Streptosporangiaceae bacterium | reverse complement strand
CAACGTGAGTTCGAGGTGCTGCGCCTGGTCGCCGCGGGCATGAGCAACGGCGCCATCGCCGCCGAGCTGTTCATCTCGGCCAAGACCGTGAGCGTGCACGTGTCGAATATCCTCGGCAAGCTCGGCGCCGCCAGCCGCGGCGAGGCGGCGGCCCTGGCCCACCGCCTCCGCCTGTTCGACGGCTCGCCGACCGCCTGACCGAGGGCGGCCTGACCGAGAGCGGCCTGACCGGGCCTCAGACCCGGACGACGGCCACGCGCTCGCGGGCGGGCCTGTCCGGCTCGTGGGTCAGCCGGCGAAGGTCATCCGGGTCGCTGGTGAGCAGGACAATCGGCCGGAGCTGTTCCATGGCCACGACCGCCAGTAAGGCATCCAGGGCGTGCTGGTGCCCGGACAGCCCGGCCCGGCCCAGCAGTTCGCCCGCGGCCCGGCCTAGCCGCTTGTCGACCGGGACAACGGTGATCCGGTTCAGCACGCGGTGCAGCCCGGCGTCGCGCGGCGTACCGCGCAGAACTTCGGCCAGTGTCGGCGCGGCGGTCAGGACTAGGCTGCACCGCCTCCGGGCCGCCTCGAAGCGATGCCTGGTCATCGGGTCACCGCTGGCGAGCTTGACGATCCCCTCGCAGTCGAGGACTAGCGTGCCGCCTACTCCTCCGGGAAGTCCGGCCATTCCCTCATCGCCTGCTCCACCTGATCCTCATCGACAGGGCCGTACTCGGCCTCGAGCTCAGCTGATAGATCGGCCAGCAGATCAAGCCTGACCCGCTCCTGGACCGCGCCAGTCACGTACCGGCTGAACTCGCCCTGGCCGGCGCGAGAGCGAACCAGATCGACCAGCGCACTAGGCATCGAAACGCTGACCTTCTGCACCCTGCTTTCCAGGGCCTCGCGCATCGCTTCTTCGAGCGCGCTGGTAACCGGCTCCGGCTCGGGGTCGTCAACTGGCTGCGCGCTCATATCGCTATGCTACCTCCGGTAGCAAAGCCAGGCCAACGTCGTTTATCCAGGCCCTGTCTAGCGGACGATGGCCTCGACCTGGTCGAGGGCCCAGTCCAGGTCCTCCTCGGCGATCATCAGCGGCGGGGCCAGCCGGATCGTGGTGCCGTGGGTGTCCTTGGCCAGCACCCCGCGCTCGGCCAG
>JBOHCO010000890.1:0-2644 GCA_050698895.1 Streptosporangiaceae bacterium | reverse complement strand
CCTGGCTCGGTGAGACGAGCGCGGGGAATGCTGGCCAGGGCCACACGGTCGATTCGGCGGGTGCCGCGACGGGCCCGGCCCAGTACCTCGGCTGGGCCGAGAACATCATGATGACCGTCGGTACCAGCCGGAATGCCACGCAGCCGAGTGCCTGGGATGGCGAGAAGGCGCCCTTTCCTGGTTAGGTCGCCGACCGTCTGGAAGTCATGTAGCCGGCCGCGGTTCCCGGCGGCTGCCCCGGCACGGATGAGTGGCCGCGGCCGGGCTATGTCGCTGGCTGCCTGGTCGAGGGCCGCTTCGAGCTCGGTGACCCGGCCGACCGTCGCGGCAGCGGTCCTTCTGGATCCGGTCCGAGGGCCTGGGCGTGCGGTCAGCGGTCCGGGCTCATCCACCAGGGCGCTGACGAGTACCTGGGTACTGAAAACGCGAGTATGTGCCCTGGGCTCGTAGCCGTCGCGACGCCAGGTCACCACGTCCTCGGCTAGGTCGGCGATCACGTTGTCGGTGAGCTCGTGGCCGGACACGTCGGCGAGTAGCACCCGGCCGCGGTAGGGCGACTGATAGGCCGAGGTCAGCACCCACAGGGCCACGTCATAACCGGGGCGGAACGGGATGAGCCCGCCGGGCAGCCGGATGACGGCCTCGACCATCCCGGTGGACAGGAGCTTCGCGCGGGCACGCTCGGCGGGCGAGTAGGGCTTGAGATCACCGGCTAGCACGTCGGCGGGACCGAGCACGACAGCCGTGCAGCCGGGCGCCAGCCGTGCGGAGATGTCCTCCAGCTGCTCGACGACCTGCTGCGGGGAACGGGTCTCGCCGGGCAGGTACGGGATCTGGGTGACAATCACGTCCGGGTCGTCCCAGTCCTCGGGGACGGTCGCGGCGACAGCCAGGTTCAGGTCGGTCCAGCCCACGCCGTGCACGGCCATCCGCCGTCCGGTCAGCCGGGCCAGGTAACGGTCGGCCTCGGCGGCCTGGAAGACCAGCTCGTGGTCCGGGCCAACCGCGTCGGCTACCGCGGCGAGCAGCTCGCCTGCTCCGGCGGCGGGATCGCAGACCACAACCGTGCGCTCTAGAGACCGTTCGCGGGCGCTGGACAGCTGGGCGATCAGGCGGGCCAGGCTCGGAGCGATCGTGCGGGCATACGGGCCGGCGATACGGAACCGGTGCCCGGCGGCCAGGATCTGCTCCAGGGCCTGCTTCGGGCCCCAGGCGGTCTCGATGAGGTCATCGACGCCGCCGGCGAGCGGGGCGGCATCGGTCGGCAGAAGACCGATCTCCGAGCGCAGGCACATGTCGTGCGGGTCGAGCCGCGCCGCGCGCCGCAAGAGATCCTCGCGCACGCCGGCAGAGGTGGCATCTAGGTCCTCACCGTCCTGGTCCTGCAGGCACACCAGCGCGGTCAGCAGCGCTACCAGGTCCGGTGGCGCCAGGTCGGCGCCGAGGCTGGCGAGTTCGTACAGGCGGAGGTCGGCCTCGATCCGGCCGACCGGGTCGCGGCCGGTGGCGATCAGCCACCCGGCTACCTGACGGGTGTCGAACAGCGGCGTCAGGGGGTCACTGTCGACGGGAGCCGGGAAGTCGGGATGCCGACGTCGCCAGGTGGTGACGACGGGGCGACGGACTCGGGCGAGGGCGGCGATCTCGGCCATGGTCATGAGCGGCGGGTCACCGGCCGGGCGAGGCAACCACTCGGCTGCGATGGTCGCCATGCTCACCTCCAGGTGCCCGGGCCGGCCGCGCCTCCACGGCACGCTTCGCTCACCCTAAAGCAACCCGCGCTCTTCTGCGGATGCTCCTCTGATAACCCCCGTTATCAATCTTGCTAGCGACATCCGCCAATGCCGCAGTTAGCGTCTGGGCCTAGCTAACCGGCGGCGAACCGGCCGTCACCGCACCGCTTGGCAACCGCGGCCTGCGCCGCGAGAAAGGACTCGTCATGCAGACCCCTCCCACGCCGCCGCCGCGGCCACGCCACCGGCCACGCCACCGGCTGCGGAACTGGCTGATCGGGATCGGCCTGGCCATCGTCGCCCTCATCGGGGGCGCCGTAGGCTGCACGGCCCTGGTGGGCAGCGCGCTCACCAGCGCGGCCCGTCCGGACTCGGTCAGCTCCGGGCACGCAGCTCTGCACGCCGGAGCGTCGCCGCAGGCGGCGGCCAGCTCACCTGGCCCGTCGGGTCCCGTCGACCTGCACCTCGGCGACCCGGCCTCGGTCAGCCAGGACGGCGCGGACGCAGCGACGGTGGCCATCGGCCGGAAGGAGGTCTCCTCCCGGCCCGTGGACGGGTTCTCGGACGGACCGCAGAACGGCTTCTTCGTGGCCGTGCACATCACGGTCCGGGCGAGCACGAGCCTCGCCGACGGATTTGACATCAACCCGCTGGACTTCTACGCGCTCAGCGGCCGGGCCCACTTCGATGAGGGCGACGGCAATGCCTTCGAGGGACCGCGCAGCAACGGAGACCTGAACGCGACCACGCTCAATGCGGGCGAGACCGCGAGCGGCTGGCTGCTGTTCGACCTGCCCGCCCGGCATGGCCGGGTTGCGTACGCGCCGAACCTGGACGGCCCGCCGCTGGCGTACTGGAAGTTCTGACCGGACGGCCCGTCGCTGACGTGGAGGGGTCGTCAGCGGCGGGCT
>JBOHCO010000889.1:0-3189 GCA_050698895.1 Streptosporangiaceae bacterium | reverse complement strand
GGCGGCGCTGGCCGCCGCCGCGGCACCGCCCCGCCGGACTCCCACCGGCGCGACGCTGGCCGCGGTCTCCGGGCACGTCAGCGCCCGGCACGCGGGCCCGGTCCCGCGCCGGGTCGAGGCGCTGCTGCGACCCCCGCCGCGGCGGGGGCTGCTGCTGGCCGCCCTGGCCGTCGCGCTGGTGGCGGTCTCCGGGCTGGCCGCCCTGGACGCCGCCCTCGACCTGCACCTGCTGGTCGAGGTGGCCCAGGCCGCCGCCCTGCGGTAGCCGGCGGCGTACGGGCCGGGAACCGGGTCAGGCGTCGTGCGAGCGCGAGCTGACCGGGCGCTCGCCCGCGTCACCGGCCGGGGCCGCGGCGGCCGCCCGCGCCTCGCGGCGCAGCTCGCGCACCCGGATGAGGACGAACGCGGCGATGGCCACCACGACCAGCGCCACGATCACGTAGCCCGCCACCGAGATGTCGTGGGACACGCTGTGCCAGGCCGAGCCCACCCCGTAGCCGACGCTGGCCACCACGGTCGCGTAGACCACGGTGCCGATCAGGCTGAGGATCCCGAACCGGATCGCCGGCACGCCCGCGAAGCCGGCCACGATCGAGGTGAACGCCCGCACCACCGGCAGCGCTCGGCCGACCGGGATGGCCCAGGCCCCCCGGCCGGTCAGGAACCGTTCCGCCCGGTCGAGATCGGCCTTGGTGATCAGTACGTAGCGGCCAAGCCGCTCCACCATCGGCCGCTCGGCCACCCGGCCCACGGTGTACGACACGTATGAGCCGGCCAGCTCGGCCAGCGTGCCCAGGACGATCACCAGCACCAGGCTCAGGTGGCCCTGGCCGGCCAGCACCCCGGCGAAGCCGAAGGTGACCTCCGATGACATCGGGATACAGCACGCCTCGAGGAACCCGAACAAGATCAGCGCGCCGTACCCCGCGTGAATGAGAAAGCTCTCCATTGCTTCCTTGCTGCCCCTTCGCCCGTGCTGCCCTTCGCTCGCCGCGATGGCGCGCCCCCGCGCCCGCGTGGACCTGCCACCCGACGACCTCGGGGCTCGATCGCAAGCGCGATACCATCCGATCTTCTACATGTTTGTAGAACTGTACCTTAGGTGCGGCGTCAGCACGGGGACGGCGATTCGGCCCGGCCGAACAGCCGGGCCGGCCGCGATCCGGCCCGGATCCCGGCCGGCCGCCCGCCGGGGACATACCGGACTGCACCCAGTAGCCTGACCTGGACAAATAACCCTCGTGCGAAAGGCCAGCCGTGGACAGGGAACAGCGCCGTCAGTTCGTGCGGGACCACCGGACGTGCATCTTCGGGTACTCCCGGCAGAGCCACGGGCCCGCGATGACCGTCGTCTACTACGTAATGGACGGAGACGACATCCTGGTCTCGACGATGTCCGAGCGCAGCAAGGCCAAGGTCGTGCGCCGTGACCCGCGGGTCAGCCTGTGCGTGCTGGACGAGAACTGGCCGCCGACCTACCTCCAGGTCTACGGCCAGGCGGTCGTCGAGCCGGACCAGGACCAGGCCGCCGACGTGCTACGCCAGATCGTCGAGCTGATGGCCGGCGAGGCGGTGCCCGACGAGCGCCGCGAGCAGATCGCCACGATGTCCCGCGAGGAGCAGCGGGTCGTCCTGCGCGTGCGGCCTTACGCCACCTTCGAGACGCCGCCGCGACACGTGAACAAGATGACTGACCTGGACACCCTGACCCACTGGACCAGCTCGAGCCAGCCCTGGTAGCCCCGGCTATTGGTGTCATCGCCGCCGGAAACAATAAGAAAATAGGCCGTAAAATCCACCTCTGCGACGAACCTCCCGGGAGAACATAGAGGCAACCGGTGATCACCAAAAGTACGGGATATATACGGGAGACATGGTGAAGGTAAAGCGCAACGTCCTGACCGGGGCCCTCGTACTGGGGCTGAGCGTGCCGGGGGTGACGGCCGCCGGGCAGCTCGGCGCCATCCCGTCGGCGCTGGCCGCGCAGGCGCAGGCCCGGCCGGCGGCCGCTCGGTACCAGCCCGCGATGCGCCGTCCCAGGATCCAGCTCGGCGCCGGCATCGACCTGTACACCTACCCCGGCCAGAACTTCACCAAGGCCAGCACGGCCGAGATCGCCTACCTCAAGGCCCTGCACGCCAATTCGGTCACCGTGTCATTTCCGTTCTTTATGCGCGGCCGCAATGCGAATACGGTTTTCGCACGCAAGTCCACCCCGACGCCAGCGCAGCTCGGCATCTTCGGCCGGGCCGCCCTGAAGGCCGGAATTTACGTGGCGCTGCGGCCGCTGCTGTCGAACGACAGCATCGGCGTGGCCCGCAATACGTGGCGGCCGAAAAACCTGCGCTCCTGGTTCAGCAGCTACCAGAAGTTCCTGATGCCGTACGCGACCATGGCCCAGCGGGCCGGAATCCCGCGGCTGTACGTCGGCGCCGAGTTCCAGGAATTCGGCAGCTCGCCGCTGTGGACCAAGCTCGACAAGGCCGTGCGCCGCAGGTTCAAGGGGGCGCTGGCCTACGCCAACAACGGGCACAAGCTGCGCCGCGGTACCGGCGGCAAGGGCGTGCAGCTATCGGCGGACTCCTACCCGGACATGACCAAGATGCCCGTCAACGCCACCGTGGCCCGGCTGACCAAGGCCTGGGAGGCCTGGGACCGGGCCATGCCGCGCGGCACCGTGCTCAGCGAGGTCGGCATCGCCGCCGTCCGCGGGGCGTACCACAAGCCCTGGTTCAACAAGTGGAAGCACCCGAAGATGGACGCCACGGTCCAGGCCCGGTGGTTCACCGCCGCCTGCCGCGCGGCGGCGGCCACGCACATGGGCGGCATCTACTTCTGGGCCATCGGCTTCGGCGCGGCCGAGCTGACCACCTCGCCCAGCCCCAAGAACGAGGGCGCCTGGGAGAAGAGCCCGGCGCAGAAGGCCGCCGCCGCCTGCTTCAGGCAGATCCGCCGCTAGCCGTCGTCGGCGTGCTGCCGTGCTCGCCGAACCCCCTGGACCCCCGGCTCAGGCCAGGACCTGGGCCGGGTCCTCCAGCAGCGCGGTGAACGCCTGCATCCACCGGGCGGCGGTCACGCCGTCGACGGGCCGGTGGTCGACGGACAACGTGACCGTCATGACCCGGCGGACCTGGACCTTGCCCTTGCGGACGACCGGCGCCTCGCGGGCCGCGCCGACGGCCAGGATCG
>JBOHCO010000888.1:0-2630 GCA_050698895.1 Streptosporangiaceae bacterium | reverse complement strand
GCGGGCAGCCGGCCGGGTGGCCGCAGCGGACCCTGGTCCTGGGCGGGGCGCGCTCGGGCAAGTCGCGGGAGGCCGAGCTGCGGCTGGCCGCCGAGCCGGACGTCACCTACCTGGCCGCGGGCCCGTGGCCGGACGACGCCTGGACCGGGGCCGACGGGCAGCCCGACCCCGAGTGGGCCCAGCGGGTGGCCGCCCACCAGGCCCGGCGCCCGGCCTGGTGGCGGACGGTCGAGAGCACCGACGTGGCCGGGGCGCTGCGCCGCCTGGACGGGGCCGTGCTGATCGACGGGATCGGCACCTGGCTGGCCGCGGTCATGGACCAGGCCGGCGCCTGGGACCATGGGCCGGGCGGGGTGAGAGCCGAGGAGAAAGCCGCTGACCGGCTGGCCGAGCAGGTGGATGACCTGGTCACGGCCTGGCGCGAGACCCGGGCCACGGTCGTAGCGGTCAGCGACCAGGTCGGCTCGGGGCTGGTCCCCGACACCCCGGCCGGGCGCCAGTTCCGCGATCAGCTCGGCTGGCTCAACCAGCGGCTGGCCGCCGAGTCCGAGCAGGCGGTGCTCGTGGTGGCCGGCCGCGTCCTCGACCTGCCAACATGACCGAATCGCTACTATTCACGGATTCGGAGCCCGATCCACACGAGAGCACCCGGTGGAACTGTAAAGTTCTATCGCTGGCTCAGAGCCGAGCGGGTCTCGAGCGAGTCGGCTCTCAGCACTGTGATCAAGGTGGTGACACGGCATGACGCGCGTCGTCGTGGTTGGCGATCTCATGACGGACACGGTCGCGCACGCCGCCCTGCCGCTGGCCAGGGGCAGCGACACGCCAGCCGTGGTGACCATGCACGGCGGCGGCTCGGGGGCCAACATCGCCGCCTGGCTGGCGGTGGACGGCGCCGAGGTCGCGTTCGTGGGCCGCCGCGGCGCGGACATCGCCGGCCGCAACCGCGACATGGAGCTCATGGGCTACGGGGTGGACGCGCGGCTGGTCATGGACCCCGAGCGGCCCACCGGCACCTGCGTGGTCATGGTCACCCACAAGGGCGACCACACCATGCTGTCCGACCCCGGCGCCAACGCCGCCCTGTCCCCCGACGACCTGCCCAAGGACCTGTTCACGCCGGGCAGCCACCTGCACATCTCCGGCTACACGCTGCTCAATGAGGGCTCCCGCCAGGCCACGCTGGCCGCGCTGTCGCTGGCCGGGCGGGCCGGCATGACCGTGTCGGTGGACGGCGCCTCGGCCGCTCCCCTGGAGCGGGTCGGGGCCGAGCCCTTCCTCCAGCTCACCAACGGCGCCGCGCTGCTGTTCGTGAACGGCGACCAGGGCCGGGTGCTGACCGGCCGCGAGGAGTCCGAGCAGGCGGCCAGGGTGCTGAACGCCTGGTATCCGCACGTGGTCATGAAGCTGGGCGGCGACGGGGCCCTGTTCTACGCCAACGGCCGTCCCGACCCGGTCCGGGTGCCCGGCCCGCCGCTGGAGAAGCTGGTCGACCGCACCGGCGCGGGTGACGCCTTCTGCGCCGGGTTCCTGCCCGCCTGGCTGGACAAGAAGCCTCCCGCGGAGGCCCTGGTCAGCGGCTGCCGCCTGGCCGCCCGCGCGCTCAGCCTGGTCGGCGCGCGGCCGCTGCTGTAGCCGCGTGGGCAGCTACCTGGAGCAGCTCTTCTCGCTCGACGGGCGGGTGGCCCTGGTCACCGGCGGCAGTTCCGGCATCGGCTGGGGCATCGCCCAGGCCCTCAGCGGGGCCGGGGCGCGGGTCGTCCTGGTCGCCCGCGACGCCGCCCGGCTAGCCGACTGCGCCGCGGCACTGCGCTCGGCGGGCGGCGACGCCGCCTGGGCCAGCGCCGACCTCGGCGACCGGGCCAGCGTGGACCGGGCCGCCGAGCAGGCCGCGGCCGCCTTCGGCGAGCCGGACATCCTGGTCAACTGCGCCGGGGTGAACCTCAGGCCGCCGCTGGACGAGCTGACCATCGCCGACTGGGACACCACCATGGCGGTCAACCTGACCGCGCCGTTCCTGCTCGGCCAGCGGTTCGGGCCGCCCATGGCGGCCAGGGGCTGGGGCCGGATCATCAACATCACCTCCCAGCAGGCCGAGCGGGCCTTCGCCAACAGCGGCGGGTACGGAGCGGCCAAGGCCGGGCTGACCGCGCTGACCCGCTCGCAGTCCGAGGCCTGGGCCGCCCGCGGGGTGTGCTGCAACGCGCTCGCGCCCGGCTTCGTGATCACCCCGCTGACGGCTGAGGCGTCCAGCGACCCGGCCCGGGTGGCGGCGCTGGCCGCGCGCACCATGGTCGGCCGCAACGGGGAGCCCGCGGACTTCGCGGGCGCGGCGGTGTTCCTGTCCGGCCCGGCCAGCGCCTACGTCACGGGCCAGATCATCCGCGTAGACGGCGGCTTCTCCGCCACCTAGCCCCGCGCGCCCACCCGCCCGGCACCGGACCGGACCCGGCTGGAGTTCCCGTTGCCTGCGCCCCGGCGGCGCTGTCAGCAAGGGCCAGCTTCCTTGCTGTCTCGGTCGGGCGCCGGCGACGATGTGACGGCCGGGGGTCACCGGGGCGCCCGCGGCGCGGATGCGGCCGCGGCGCGGATGCGGCCGGGGCGCGGATGCGCCCGCGGCGTCCCGCGCG
>JBOHCO010000887.1:0-1358 GCA_050698895.1 Streptosporangiaceae bacterium | reverse complement strand
CGCGAGGTCCAGGTCCGGCCTGGGCGACCCGCGCACGCGTCGCCGTGCTCGGCTGGCGAGCTGCTGCGCGGCGGCTTCGGAACGATGGAGGACAGCCGCGATGTCCGCGAACGGCACGCCGAACACGTCGTGCAGCACGAACGCTAGCCGCTCGGGGGGACTGAGCGCGTCGAGCACCACGAGCAGCGCGAGCCCGACCGAGTCGGCTACCAGCGCCTGCTGCTCGGGGCCGGGGCTGGCCTCGAGGCTGACGACGGGGTCGGGCACGTAAACGTCCGAGAGCTCTTCGCGCCGTGCCCGCCGGGCGCGCAGCATGTTCAGGCACACGCGCCCGACAATGGTGGTCAGCCATGACTGCATGTTCTCGACCCTCCGCGGATCCTGGTCGCGGATCCGAAGCCATGCCTCCTGGAGGGCATCGTCGGCTTCGCTCACCGACCCCAGCATCCGGCAGGCGACCCCGCGCAAATGCGAACGATGCTGCTGAAAGCGCTCCGTCAGCCACTCGCGCTCCTCCATCATCAGGACGCCTCTCCAGTCCCCGAGCAAGCCGAAGCAGCGAGATCGAGCCCGGCTGAGGAGAAGCCGGGCGCTGCCGCGCTGAGCATTCCCGCTCCCGCCGAAGGATCAGGCACCTCGCTGACGAGACCGGCAAACGACGGGGCCATATGCTGCCTTGGCATGGAGGCTTCCCTTCTGGCTCCAGTGGCCGTGACCGGATGGGAATGGCGGCCCCCCGCGGAGCAGGGCGCCATCACCAGTGATTGTGGTAGCCGAGGCCCACGACCAGGGCGGCGACGGCCATCACCAGGAAGCTGACCGCACCGGCGACCTTGGGGTCACGCACCCGGATGTGCGCGCTCACCGCGCAGATGAAGTAGACGACCAGGCCAATCGCGGCGGCCGTGCCGAGCACCGGCACGGCGAGCCCGGCCAGCAGCCCGGCCGCCCCGGAGGCCAGCAGGATACCGAACGGAATCATCCACTTCCGCGACACCCGCACCTCGTCGGCGACGACCTTCACAGACTCCGCCCCGACGAAGTTCAAAGCGGCGGCGTAGCTGTTCGCGAGCGCCACGGCGATCGTGACCACAACGTAAGCGATGTGCATACCCGTAAGACACGCCCGGCCCGGAGAACCTGACTGCCCGGCCCCAGCTACCACCCTCCGCGCCCCACCGCTGCGTCTGGCCGCCCGAATTCGACCTCGTGGCCAAGATCACCGGCTTCGGGGCCCAGGACAGCTGGGCGGGCGGGCCCGGGCGCCGTTCACCTCCGGCGGCCCTAGCCAGGTCACGGTTTCCCAGAAACTCCCGCAGCCCCCGCGCGCAGATCTCTCAGTTCTGGCTCGCCAGGAT
>JBOHCO010000886.1:0-19090 GCA_050698895.1 Streptosporangiaceae bacterium | reverse complement strand
GAGCCGGCCCGCCCGCCGGCGGCCGGTCCCGGCCCGGCGGCTGCTGGCCGGCCGGGGGGGACAGGCGAACCTCGGTCACGGCCGGCTGCCGTTCTGCGCGCCGCCATGCGGCCCGCTGCCGCCGGAGGTACCGCCGTTGGATGTGCTGCCGTTGGGCGTGCTACCGAGCCCTCCGTCCGGACCTGCGCCGGGAAAAGGCCCGATCCCGAACTCACGCGGTCGCGGCCCCAGCGCATGCTTGCCGGGCCGGGCGGGCCCTGGGCGCGCCGGCCCGGGCTGATCCGGCCGCGGCCACTCGATCCCGCCCAGCTCGAAGCCGGGGGTGTCCAGACCACGCGAGCCCGGGCCGCGCCGATCCGGGGGCGGGTCCAGGGCCGGCGCCTCCAGCTCGCCCGCCGCGAACGGATCGCCGCCGTACTGGTCGCCGCCGTACTGATCGGCACGGTACTGATCGGCACGGTACTGGTCCCCGCCGTAAGAGCCGCCGTCGTAAGGGTCCAGGCTGGGCTGGGCGTGCGATCCGGTCACCGAGAACACCGTCTCGTCCGCGTAGCCGGGGCGCGGCCCGGCCGCCTCGGCCACGTCGCGCAGCCGCCGGCCCGCCGCGGTGGCCGCGCGCAGCAGCGGCCGCGAGTCCAGCGCCCGCCGGCTGCCCAGCCCGTCGGACAGCACGCCCGCGGTCTTCGGGTCGTCGGGCAGCTGGCCGGCTACCGGCACGCCCAGCGACCGGGCGATCTCCCGGCCGGACGCGGTGCCCTCGCCGACCAGCAGCGTCACCACCCGCTCCCGGCCGACCAGGTTGGTCAGCATCTCCACCCGGGGCACCGCCCGGCTCACCTGGCGCAGCGTCGGCCGCAGGACCAGAACGGCCAGGCTGGCCGCGGACAGCACCGGCCGCACCGCGGCCACCGCGTCCAGCCGGCCGCAGTCGGCCAGCACGTCGGCCTTGAGGCCCTGGAGCGCGTCGGCGATCCAGGGCAGCGAGGACTGGAGCGCGGCCGACTGCCGCGGGTCGGAGATCCCGGCCAGCAGCAGGCAGTTGCGCTCCTCGTCCAGCTCGATGAGCTGGCGCCAGAGCGCGTCCCCGGGCACCTCGGCGCCGCCGCCCGCCTCCAGGGCCAGCGGCAGCAGGCCGGTGCGGGCGGGCAGGTGCCCGCTCAGCAGCCCGGCCAGCGCGTCGCCCCCGCTCGGGTCGCACTCGGCCATGATCACTTGCGACGGCCAGCCCAGGGCCAGGGCCAGCGCGGCCGTGGTCACGCCCGGCGAGCCCCCGGCGGAGGCCAGCGCGAAGACCGCCATCAGGGCTTCCTGCTGGTGACCGTCAGGACCACGTTGCCCGAGGCCGCCTCCTTGGCCAGGCCCGGGCCGTTGGGCGAGGGCACGAGCAGGTCCACGACATCGAAGCCGTCCTGGTCCGGCCCGCCGCTGACGTCCTCGACCACGGCGTCGTAGTCGCGCCCGGTGGCGGCCGACGCGGCGCTGTTCGAGCCGGTCGGCGCCCAGACCACGAGCACGTGGTCGCCCGCGGCCAGGCCGCTGGCCGGCAGCTGGGACGGCTTGAACGCCACCGGCACCAGTTGCTGGCCGGAGTCCGGCGGCAGCGAGCGGGTCAGCTCGGACGCGGCCAGCAGCGAGCCGGGGCTCAGGTTGGTCGCCGCCACCAGCCCGATGACCTGGCTCTCCTGGCGGGCCGGGACCAGCTGCACCCCGCTGCCCGCCGCCACCGTCACGGTGCTCAGGTCGGCCGATGTCACCACGTTGCCGGCCGGCACGGCCGTGCTCACCACCAGCACCGGGACCTGGTGGTTGACGTGCTGGTAGAGGGCCGCCCCGCCGAGGACGCCGGCGCCGACCAGGGCCACGCCGAGCGCGACCATGGCCGGCCGGCGGCGCCGAGGCAGCGGCCGGAGCTGGCCGATCCGCACCGGCCCGCCGTTGCCGGCCGGGACGGGGTCGGGCTCGGGATGGAAGACGGTGCCGAAGCCGCCGCCTGGATGCTCGGTGCTCACTTGCTCACTCCGGTCTTGGTCACCAGCGCCTGGCCCTCGGCCACTCGCAGCGGGAAGCCGTAGGCCTCGGCCAGGCCCGCGGTGAGCGTGCCGCCGTCGGTGGTGCTGCCGCCCACGCCGCCCGCCCAGGTCACCCGCCAGGTCACCACGACCTGGGCCTGGTACCGGCCGCCCGGCTGGGTGGCCGCGGACTGCTGGTAGGTGTAGGAGCAGGCGGTGTGGCGCCCGGCGGTATACGGGGTGCCGGGGCCGCGGCAGCTGGACCCGGCCAGTCCGCCGCCCGGGTCAAATGACAGCAGGATGGGCGTGGCCGTGACCTGCGCCCAGACCGGCCCGGCGGTCACCCGCGGCGAGCGGACCGGGCCCCAGCCTCGGGGGATCCAGTACCACTCGGGCAGGCCGACCAGGCCTCTCCTGGTCCGCGGCGGCGCGGTCGCGGGCGCCGTGGCCGGGATGTGCAGCAGGCCCCTGGCGTACTCCATCAGCTCGCGCGGCGTGATCCTGGGCACGCCGGTGGCCCTGGAGACCAGGGTGACCCCGCCGAAGGGCTGCTTGCCCGGGCAGGTGACGGCCGCCCACTCCTCGCCCTGGGGCGCTTTGGGCAGGCCCAGGAAGCGGATCTGGGCCGGTGACAGCGGCTGGAGCGTGCAGGCGACCTTGCCGCCGCCTCCGCCGCCACCGCTGCCGCCCGTCCCGCCGCCGCTGGTGCACACGACCACCCAGGTACTGGGCGGCTGGAACACCTCGTGGCAGCCTGACGGCGCCGCGATGCCGCGGCCTGCGGCTCCGCCGCTGGCCGCGGTATCGGTGCTAACAACACCACGGCCGCTGACAACTCCGCTGCTGCTGACAGCACCACTGCCGCTGGCGGCGGCGCTGCCCGCGATGGAGCGGGTACTGGCACTGGCGGGCCACGCCAGCCCGGCCAGGCTTAGTGCGGCTAAGGCGAGCGCGGCTAGCGCTGCGCCGAGCCGGAACCTCATGACGTGCATGAGACCTCCACCGGTGTCATGTTGCTGACTCGCCACCGGCCCCCGGAGAGCTTGAGTGTTACGTAATAGTTCAGATCAGGCAAGCCGAAGCTATTCGGAACCACCTGACCTGTGGTTTTGTCCTGCACGCCGAAGTGGCTCAGGTCCAGGCAGTCGTGCACCGACGCCCGCCGCCCGGTGATCTTGACGCTGAGCACGTGGGTGACGGCGCCGCCGTAAGCCACCTCGTGCGCGCGCCAGACCCGGCGCAGCGAGCCGATCAGCGCGGTGATGCCGCCCGGCGTGGAGTAGCGGGCCAGGATGGCCCGGGCCCGGCCGGAGCCCGATGCGGTCATGGCGGCCGCATAGGCCTGCCAGTAGCCCTGGTAGGCCGCGGTCACGACCTGCGCCGGGGTGCGGGCGGGCCGGGTCAGCACGGCCTGCGAGGGCGCCGCCGTCCCGCCCTTGGCGGGCAGGGGCACGCTGGCCGGCTGACCGCCGCAGGCAGCCGCGGCCAGCGCGACGCTCGCCAGCCCCGCCGTCAGGCCGGCGCGGGCCGGCCAGCGGCATGACGCCGGTGATGATAAGGGGGATTTACCGGCGTTTCGCACATACATCAGCTAGATTGCTCCCGCTGCCGCAAAGATCCATCTGTGATCGACTGACAGCATTGCGCAACCACTAGCCCCGCACAAGGCGTTTGGCCGTAATTCTCATCGATCATCCGAGTTGGCCGATTACATCGTTAGCGCAGGTCAGCCAGGCCAATGGACCTACTTCTGTAGCTGCAGTCCCAGTCGTCACAATGACAACAGGGCCCGCCGCGGCCGCCGCGGCCGGCCGGTCATTCCCGGGCTTAACTCTGGCGTTTCGTGATGTTGCGGGCCTAGCATGCGCTCGTGCCGGTGCTTTATGAAACAGCCAAGCGGCTGCTGGTCGGCAGGCCGATGCAGAGCGAGCGGCTTGGCCACACGCTGCTGCCCAAGCGCATCGCGCTGCCGGTGTTCGCGAGCGACGCGCTCTCGTCGGTGGCCTACGCCACCCAGGAAATCCTGCTCGTGCTGGCCGTGGGCGGCCTGGCGTTCATCGGCTACGCGCCGTGGATCGCGCTGGCCGTGGGCCTGCTGATGCTGGTCGTGGTCGCCTCCTACCGGCAGAACGTGCACGCCTACCCGTCGGGCGGCGGGGACTACGAGGTCTCCACCACCAACCTCGGGCCGCGGGTCGGCATGACCGTGGCCAGCGCGCTGATGGTCGACTACACGCTGACCGTGGCGGTGTCGGTGTCCTCGGGCGTGGCCAACCTGGCCTCGGCCTTCCCCGCGCTGAACTCGCAGGTCACGCTGATCGCCGTGGTCGCGGTGGCGGTCATCGCGGTGATGAACCTGCGCGGCGTGCGCGAGTCGGGCACCGCGTTCGCGATCCCCACCTACTGCTTCGTCGGCATCGTCATGCTGATGATCATCTGGGGCGGGATCAGGCTGGCCACCGGCGGGCACCTGCACGCGGAGACCGCCGGGTACCAGGTCAAGGCCACGGGTGCCTTCGCCGGCCTGGCCCTGGTGTTCCTGGTACTGCGGGCCTTCTCCTCCGGCTGCACCGCGCTGACCGGCGTCGAGGCGATCAGCAACGGGGTGCCGGCGTTCCGCAAGCCCAAGAGCAAGAACGCCGCGACCACGCTGGCCATGCTCGGCGCGATCGCGGTGGCCATGTTCGCCGGGGTGACGGCGCTGGCCCTGGTCAGCCACGTGCACATCGGCGACTTGGTCGGGACGCCGCACGGCTACGTGCAGCGCACGGTGATCGCCCAGGTGGGCCGCGCGGTGTTCGGCGACTCCTCGCCGCTGTTCTACGTGCTCCAGCTGTTCACCGCGCTGATCCTGGTGCTGGCCGCGAACACGGCGTTCAACGGCTTCCCGGTGCTGGCCTCGATCCTGGCCAAGGACGGCTACCTGCCCCGCCAGCTGCGCACCCGCGGCGACCGGCTGGCCTACAGCAACGGCATCCTGCTGCTGTCCGGCTTCGCGATCGTGCTGATCATCGCGTTCCACGCCTCGCCGACCCGGCTGATCCAGCTCTACATCGTGGGCGTATTCGTCTCGTTCACCTGCAGCCAGACCGGGATGATCCGGCACTGGAACCGGCTGCTGCGCGGCGTCACCGACTCGGCGGTGCGGCTGCGGATGATCCGCTCCCGCGCCATCAACACCATCGGCGCCCTCGTCACCGGCGCGGTACTGGTCATCGTGGTGATCTCCAAGTTCGCCGAGGGGGCCTGGATCGCCGTCGCCGCCATGGTGGTGATCTGGCTGACCATGCGCGGCATCCAGCGCCACTACCAGAGCGTGGCCGAGGAGCTCACGCCCAGCCAGGATGGCCCGGTGACGCTGCCGGCCAGCAACGTGTCGATCGTGCTGGTGTCCAAGCTGCACCTGCCCACCCTGCGCGCGCTGGCCTACGCCAGGGCCACCCGGCCGGCCCGGCTGGAGGCCATCACCGTCGACGTGGACGAGGCCGAGACCCAGCGGCTCCGGGAGGAGTGGGAGCGGGCCGGCATGGCGGTGCCGCTGACCGTCATCTCCTCGCCCTACCGCGAGATCACCGGGCCGGTGGTGTCCTACGTGAAGCGGCTGCGGCTGGAGAGCCCGCGCGACATCGTGACGGTGTTCATCCCCGAGTACGTGCTGGGCCACTGGTGGGAGCAGTTGCTGCACAACCAGAGCGCGCTGCGGCTCAAGGCCCGGCTGCTCGGCCTGCGCGGCGTGGTGGTGGCCAGCGTGCCCTACCAGCTCCAGTCGGCGACCCGCGGCCACCCGCAGAAGGCCACCGACCCGCTCGCCGGGAACGGCGGTCAGGACCAGGGGTCGCGGTGGCAGCGGCTGACCACCGGCAAGGACGCGCTGCACGCGGAGGACGTGCGGGCCGAGGTCACCGGGATGGTCCAGGCCGGCCAGACGGCGGCGGTGCCCATCGCGGACTGCGCGCAGCGCGAGGTCGTGGACGTGGCGGGCACCCTGCGGGCGGTCACGCGCCGGCCGCGCGGCGCCAGCCTGACCATGGAGGCCGACCTGTTCGACGGCACCGGCAGCATCACGCTGGTCTGGCTCGGCCGCCGGGACATCCCCGGCATCGAGCCCGGCCGCAAGGTGATCGTGCACGGGCGGCTGGCCACCATCCGGGGCGAGCGGACCATCTTCAACCCGTCCTACGAGCTCCAGCCCACGCTGGCTGACCGGGGCTGACCGGGCCAGCCAGGGCCGGCCGAGGGCAGATAGCAGGTCAGGGCGACACGGACGCCTGCATGAGCCCGGCCAGGCCGGACTCGGGCTCCAGTACGTACAGTCCCCCGCCGATCCGGTCGGTGACCCAGATCAGCCCCTCGGGGTCGACGAACAGGTCGTTCAGCTGCGCGACAGGCTGGCCGGGCGGCGGCTCCGGGATCCAGTACGCGATCTCCTCCGGCCGGCCGGGTTCGGCCAGGTCGTACACCCGGACCCCGGCGCTGAAGTACGTCGCGAAGACGAGCCGCTCGCTGCGATAGGACCCGGGCCGGTTCTCGTGCAGGTTGTGCGCGCCGAAGCGCAGCGGCTGCCCGGCGAACTCGGCCTCGGGGTGCGGGCAGACGGCCAGTACTCGCGGCTGGTCCCCGGCAACGTCGATGACCCGGATGGCCCGCCGCGGAGCCCGCGGACCGTCACGTACCTGCTCGTCGGTCGCCACCACGAGGTGCCGGCCGGGAAGCGGCAGGCAGGTGTGCGTGGAGCCCCCCTCCCATTGCAGCCGGGCCACCTGGCGGGGGCGGGTCATGTCCGATACGTCCAGCACGACCAGGCCCGCGTCGTCGTAGCCGAGGTAGGCGCGGTCGCCGGCGAGCAGCGCGTGGTGGGCCGCATACCGCCGGCCCTCCGGCCAGGCCGGGGTCTCGCCCGCCGCCTGCCCGGGCCACCACCACCGGGCCGCCTCGGCCGGCCGCGGCGGGTCGGCCAGGTCGAGCACCATCCAGATACGGTCGCGGAATCCCGCCGGCGTCGCGGACATGTGCGCGTAACGTCCGCCCGTCCACACCACCCGGTGCACGCCCTGGCCACCGGACGCCCAGAAGCCGAGCTGCTCCGGTGCCAGCGGGTCGGCCAGGCTGTAGACGGCCAGGCCCGCCGAGTATCCGTCCCGGCGCTCGCTCCGGTAAGGGAACTTCTCGTGGTTCACCAGCAGGAGCCCGCCTGCGACCTGCACCTTGTGGGTATGTGAGTGCGGCGGTGCGGGCCACTGGGCCACGAGGACGGGATGCTCCGGATCAGCGACGTGCAGGATCGACGTGCCCATTCCGCTGGTCCCGGTATGGCCCACGTACAGGACCGGCCCGTCCCGCAGGACCTGCATGCCGTCACCGTGGCCGCCGAGGTCATGGTGAGCCAGCAGGCGCAGCCCGGCCGCGCGCAGCGTGCGCGCGGTCATGCCGGGCCCGCAGGCGGCGGCGCTGCCTGACGGACCCGGTAGCTGGGCGGCTGGCCGGCCACCAGCACCCGGCGCACGTTCGCCCACGCCTGCGTGTAAAGCGCCTGCGCCGCCTCGTAGGCAACGCCCGCGATGTGCGGCGTGTACAGCACCCGGCCGGCCGCCTCCGGCGGCAGGGTCAGCAGCGGTGAGTCGGCGGGCGGCGGCTCGGAAGCGTAGACGTCGATGGCCGCCCCGCCCAGGTGGCCGTCGGCCAGGACGCGGGCCAGGGCCTGCTCATCCACCACGCCGCCCCGGGAGGCGTTGATCAGCAGGGCGCCGCGCGGCATCCGGCGCAGCCGCTGCTCGCCCACCAGGCCGCGGGTGGCGGGCAGCAGGGGCACGTGCAGCGTGACCAGGTCGCACCGGGTGAGCAGGTCATCCAGATCCAGCCGGGCCAGCCCCAGGGACTGAGCCGCAGCCGGATCGGGCGGCGCCGGGTCGGCGTACACGACGGTCGTGCCTGCTGCCCGCAGCAGGCGGGCGACGGCCAGGCCGATCTGGCCCAGGCCGATCACGCCGACGGTGCGCGAGTGCAGGCTGCGGACCGCGGCCGGGGTGAGCTGGGAGCGCACCGGCCCGTACCGGCCGGCCCGGATCTCCCGGTCGGCGAACGCCAGCCGGCGCAGCAGGGATCCGGCCGCGAACAGCACGTACTCGGCTACCTCCCGCACGTTCGCGGCCGGCACATTGGCCACCACCACGCCGGGCCGCCGGGCGCAGGAGTCTCCGGCCCGGTCGACGCCAGCCCCCGTGAACTGCAGCAGCTGCAGCAGGACCGCCTGGTCCAGCCAGGCCCGCTCCAGCCGCGGTCCGACCGATGCCAGCACCACTGCCCGGGCGGTGGCCAGGTCGGCGGCAGGCACGTCCGCCGGGGCGGACGCGAAGCAGATCCGCAGGTCGGCCGGGACCGCGACGCCGACGTCGGTGAAGTCAGCCGCCGGGCGCAGGCACACGACGTCGGCGCTCACCAGGCGGCCGGGGGGAGTTCGGTGGTCACCCTGGGCAGGTCGGGGACCGGGAAGACGCACAGGCTGACGAGGTCGCCAGAGCCGGTGTTGCGGGTGCGGTGCGGTTCCCCCAGGGAGACGATCACGACATCACCGGGACCGACCGGGGTCGCGCCCTGGCTGGTCAGGAACTCGCCGCTGCCGGCGAGGATGAGGATGACCTCTTCGCAGCCGTCGTGGCGGTGCGGGCCGCGAGGCGGCGCCCCCGGCTTCTCGGGCGGAATGCTCACCCGGCGGACGGTGACCCCGAAGCCGCCCTCGGCCGCCGAGGCCAGCTCGGTGGCGGCGCGGCCGGTCAGGGACAGCTGCCGCCCGCCGCCCGCCCGGATGACCGCGGTCACGCGCGCACCGGGCCAGCTGGCGCCGGGACCGCCGCCAGGCCGGGCTGCACCTCGGCGAGTGCCTCCAGGACGCCTCGCAGCCGGGCCGCGATCTCCGCGCCGAGTTCGGCCACGAACTCCCTGGCCTCCTGCTCGGTCGCCCCCTCCGGGTTGCCGTACCAGCCGGTCGAGGACATGGTCCGCACGTCGGTCAGCACCGGCTGGAAGGACCGGTCCCGGCGCAGCCGGTCCACCAGCTCGCCCTGCCGGCGGTCGCCGCTGCCCTCCGCGCGGTCCAGATGAACCAGGTCCGGCCGGCTGCCCAGCACCGACCACGCCTCGATCTTCCCGCCGTGGGTGAGGCCGCCCGCGACCGGGCCGTAGCGCTCCTCGGCGACATAGCAGGCCTGCACCACGACCACCGACAGGCCCAGGTCGCGGTGCAGGTGCTCGGCCGTGAGCGCGAGGGACGGGATGTTCCCCTCGTGCCAGTTCAGCAGGACGAGCTCGCGGCAGCCATGGGCGGCCAGCGAGGACCCGATGTCGCTGACCACCGCCTGGAAAGTCTCCGGCCGCAGCGACACAGTGCCCGGGTACGGCATGTGCATCGGCGTGACGCCGAGCGGGCACAGCGGCAGCACCAGCGCGTCGATGTGCTCGGCCACCGCCAGCGCGATGGCAGTGGCGGCGAAGAAATCCGTCCCGGTCGGCAGGTGCGGACCGTGCTGCTCGACGCTGCCGGCCGGCAGCACCGCCCGCGGGCTGCGGGCCAGCATCGCGGCGATCTCCGGGTCGGTCAGTTCATCGAAGCGCCGGCTGGGCGCAGGGCGACTCATCCGTGCTTGCCTCCGTTCCCTCTCGTGCGCGGGCAGCGGCCTGGCCGTGGCGCCAGGCCGCGGGCTGTTCCTCCGTCTCAGTCCCCGATCTCAGTCCCCGATCTCGGCCAGGATGTCATCGACCGCTACCGCGCCCGCCCCCGTCAGCGACCGGGCCGCCGCCTGCAGCACCGCCACGTTCGACACCGCCTCGTCCAGGCCCACTTCGACCTCGGCAGTGCCCAGGATGGCCTGCGCGAATTCCTCGATCTCCTCGCGCAGGTGATTTCGGGGCGGCAGCGGCACCTCTTCCTCGCGCAGCACCCGCGCGTCCGGGTCGGCGCTGTCGGCGGCGATCACCGTGCGGGTCAGCCGGGTGTGCGCGTCCGTCTGGGCCGACTTGCTCCACCAGGTGAAGTCCAGCTCGTAGCGCATCCGCGCCGCGGTTCCGTACACGTCCAGGGTGAAGCTGCCCGGGGACAGCCAGTTGCAGCCCAGGTAGCCCAGGCACGTGTCGAACTCCAGCAGCGCGCCCACGGCCAGCTGGTTGGCGATGCCCGGACGGGGCGCCTGGCCCACGGCGACCACCCGGCGGGCCGGCCCGAGCAGGTACTGCAGGTTATCGATCTGGTGGATGCCCAGCTGGGTGAGCGGGCCGCCCGGGCTGGCCACCGGGTCGGCGCGCCAGTCGCCTTGCTTGAGCTCCAGCCCGCGGTCGTTGCCGAACACCGCCTCCACCATGGACACCGAGCCGGCCTCGCCGCCGGCGATCTGCCGCTTCATCTCCCGCAGGCCGGCCAGCCGGCGGGCGCTGTGGCCGCAGGAGAACACGATCCCCGACCCGGTCACCGCCCGGCGGATGCGCCGCAGGTCGGCCAGGCTGACCGCGATCGGCTTCTCGGTGTACACGTGCCTGGCCGCCGCCGCTGCCGCCTCGATGATCCGCGCATGCTGGTCGTTGGGCGCGGTGATCACGATGCCGTCGACGTCGTCGCGGGCCAGCAGGCTCTCGAGCGACTCGTCCTGGTCGCAGCCGAACTCCGCGGCGAACGCGGCGCGCCGCTCCGGGTTGCGGGTGTAGCAGGTCGTCAGCTCGGCGACCTCACTGCCGGCGTAGTTGCGCGCCATCACCCGGGCCCACCGGCCGAGGCCGACGGCCGCCAGGCGGGCGCGGGGAGACCTCGCGCCCGCCGGGGCCGCGCTGGCACCGCTCATGAGGGACCCAGCTTCGCGGCGGCCTGGTTCGCGTACGAGGCAGCAACGATCTGGGTGTAGGTGGGCTGGAACGGGATGTCCTTGTACTTGGCCAGGATGCCGGCCGTGTAGTTCACCGCCGTCGGATCGAGGCCGGTGCCGTCCGGCCAGGTGCCCGAGGTGCGCAGGAACTTGATCGCATAGGCCACGGCCGCCTGCTCTTCCCCGGTGGCCTTGGTGCCCAGGGCCACCAGGGCGCTGTTGTTGGCCGGGTTGTTCATCCACCGGTCGGCCATCATCATCGCGGTCAGGAACCGGACCACCACATCGTGGTGAGCCTGGCCGTAGGAGTCGAGCATGGACACGCCGCCGTACCACCACTTCGGCATGACCTTGTACTCCGATGACAGCACCGTGGCCCCCTTGAGCTGGTGGGTGATCACGTAGGCGTCGTCGGCGTGGAACACTGCCGCGTCGATCTTCTTGGCGACCATGGCCGGCACGAACTCCGACCGGACCATGTCGATCGGCTTGACCTGGCTCAGCGCTACCCCGGCCGGCTCCAGGCAGGCCTGCAGCAGGGTGATGGAGAAGCCGTCGGTGCCGGTCGAGGCCACCGGCTTGCCGATCAGGTCCTTGGCCGTGGAGATGCCGGGCGCGCCGATGCACTGGGTGTCGAGCTTGGTGCCGTAGGACCAGATGGCGTGGATCGGCGCGTGCTGCGCGGCCGCCTCGATCGAGTCGGTCCCTGAGCTGAAGCCGAAGTCGATGCTGCCCGCGGTGGTGCCCAGTTCCGTCTGCAGGCCGTTCGGCATGCTGATGAACTTCACCCGCAGGTGCTCCTTGGCGAAGTAGCCCCGCGCCTGGGCCACGTACGGGCCCAGGAAGATGGCCTTGGGCGGGGACAGCGCGATGCCCACGTTCACGTCCGCCCAGGCGCTGGCGCCTGAGCCGCCCGAGCCCGGCGAGCCGGAACCGGATGAGCCGCAGGCGCTGAGGACGAGGGCGAGGGCGGCGGTGACGCTGCCGGCCAGGATCCACCGGGCTCTGGTCAGCCGCGCGCCGCGGGGCTGGGGGACTTTCATGGCGACCTCTTACGGATTGGTTGGGCTTGCTTCTCGGCCGGACGGCTGGAACGCGGAGTAACGGGGTGGGCGGCCCGCCGGCGAGCGGGCGGCCGCAGGCGGGATGGCCGGATGGCCACCGGGCGTCATCTGGCCCAGGGCGCCACTTTGCGCTGGACGAATGCGATCAGGCTGCGCAGCACCACTCCCAGCGTCATGATCACCAGGAGAACGGCCAGCGCACGGTCGGTGTGGTAGGTCTGCGCCGCGGTTTCCAGCAGGTTGCCGAGGCCGCTGAGCTGGGTGAAGATCTCGGCGATGAACATGCCGACCAGGCCCATGGCGACGCCCTGGGCGGCCCCGGCGGCGATATACGGGACGGTGCCGGGCAGCAGCACGTGCCGCCACAGGCT
Organism: Streptosporangiaceae bacterium; assembly: GCA_050698895.1. Taxonomy (GTDB): domain Bacteria; phylum Actinomycetota; class Actinomycetes; order Streptosporangiales; family Streptosporangiaceae; genus DASUBV01. The sequence goes on along the minus strand of JBOHCO010000886.1, from coordinate 6,800 downwards.
GCCCCGGCCCATCCGCAGTGAGCGGGCGACCTCGAGCAGGTCGGGGTCGAGGTTGCGGACTCCGACCGAGACCGAGATGACGCTCGGGAACAGCACGAACAAGGCGATGATCAGCTCCTGGGTCAGCACGCCGAAGCCGAGCCAGATGCTCAGCAGCGGCACGATCGCCACCATGGGGGTCGCGTACAGCGCGTACAGGTAGAGCCCGGTGGCGGCCTCGGCCTTGCGGGAGACGCCGATGCACATGCCGATCACCACGCCGGCGGCCAGGCCGACCACGTAGCCGATGACGAAGGTCCACAGGCTGTACCACAGAGCGCTCAGCAGGCCGCCCTGCCGGATGAGGTCCACCAGGGCGCCCAGCACCGTGGTGATCGGCACGAAGATCACCGCGATGGAGTGGCTGCCGTAGTACTGCCAGGCAGCCAGCACGATGACCAGCGAGACGAGCCGGATGGCCAGGTAGACGCGGCGGTCCCGGCGGCTGCGGCGGCGCAGACGGTCCTCGATCGCCCGCTCGATCTCCGCAGAGCCCGCGGCCTGCTCACGGCCCGCGGCCTGCTCACGGCCCGCGGCGCCGCCGGCGGCCGGGGTACTGACGGGTTCGGTCACAGGTCACCTGCCCGGCTGACGGCGCTCTGACGAAGTAGGTCCCAGATCTCGTCCCTCAGGCCCGCGTAGGCGGGATCGTGGCGGACCTGGCTGATGGTGCGGGGCTGGCGGATGGGCACCGGCACGTCGCGAATGACGCGGCCGGGCCGGCTGGCCATGACGATGATCCGGTCGCCCAGGGTTATCGCCTCGTCGATGCTGTGGGTGATGAACACGATCGTCTGCCGCAGCCGGTCGCGCAGCGCCAGCAGGTCTTCCTGCAGCACCTCGCGGACCTGAGCGTCCACGGCCGCGAACGGCTCGTCCATGAGCAGCACATCCGGCGCGGTGGCCAGCGCCCGGGCGAGCCCGGCCCGCTGCTTCATGCCGCCGGACAACTGGGCCGGATACTTGCGCTCGTGCCCGGTGAGGCCGACGGTGGCGATGGCCTCGGTGGCCCGTCGCTCCGTCTGCGCGCGGTCGGTCCCGGCGATCTGCAAGGGCAGGGCCACGTTGCGGTACACGTTCTTCCACGGGAACAGCCCGAAGTGCTGGAAGACCACGGCTACCCGCGGGTCGGGGCCGACCACCTGGGTGCCGCCGATGGTGATGCGGCCGTGGTCAGTCTCGGTCAGGCCGCCCATCATCCGCAGCAGGGTGGTCTTGCCGCAGCCGGACGGGCCGACGACGCACACGAACTGGCCCGGCTCAACGACGAGGCTGACGTCTTCCAGCACGATCCCGCCGGGATACCACTTGTAGACGCCGGCGCACTCGATGCGCCCCTCGCCCGTCGCCTGATCCGCGGATGACCGCCGGGGAGCGCTGTCTCGCGCCGCCCGCCTCCCGGCTCGCACTCCGGAAATGTCCGGCATGTGACCGCCTCTGCTATCCCATTAATCAGATCGTACTACTATACAATGACAATCGATTGTAGGCCGGCGAATCGTCAGATCGGCAACCCGTACGTTCTTCAGCGGTCTAAGGTCTGACCACTGGTTCGACGACATTAGTTGGACCGCCTCCCCAGTGTCAACGTTTCGCCCGGATTTGCGTTCGGGCCTGCTTACCTGCGTTTGACACCCAGGCCGGCCGAGATCTACCGTTCGGCGAATACAGCAGAGGTCTGACAACGGAGGTCAAGTGAGCACTCCTGACTCCACGGCGGCGCACGGGGAACTCGCCTTCCTCATCCATCGGGAGGGGGATGACGTCGCCGTGGCCGTCCGCGACACCGGGCCGGGCCAGGCGGCCGGAGCCTCCCTGGATGACGGCCGGCGTTTCGACGTCACCGTCCGCACCGCGATCCCGCTAGGTCACAAGGTGGCGCTGCGGGACCTGGCCGCCGCGGAGGCGGTGACCGAGTACGGCGTGACCATCGGGGTGGCCCGCGACACCATCGCCGCCGGCGACCTCGTGCACACCCACAACATCAGGAGCGCACGTTGGCACACCAGCCTCTGACCGGTTACCGGCGGCCCGACGGCCGGGTCGGGATCCGCAACCACGTGGTGATCATCCCGGTGGACGACCTGTCGAACGCGGCGGCCGAATCCGTGGCCAGGGCGATCCCCGGCACGCTGGCGCTGCCACATCCGTACGGGCGGCTGCAGTTCGGGGCCGACCTCGAGCTGTTCTTCCGCAGCATGATCGGCACCGGGGCCAACCCCAACGTGGCGGCCGCGGTGGTCATCGGCATCGAGCCCGCCTGGACCGAGCGGATCGCGAGCGGGATCGCCGCCACCGGCAAGCCGGTGGCCTCGTTCTCCATCGAGCGTCACGGCGACCTGCGGGTACTGGAGATGGCCGCCCGCCAGGCCGCCCGGCTGCTGCAGGACGCGAGCGAGATCGCCCGGGTTCCCGTCGAGCGCGGCGAGCTGGTGATGAGCATCAAGTGCGGCGAATCCGACACCACCAGCGGCCTGGGCGCCAACCCGGCGACTTCGCAGGCGGTGGACCGGCACATAGCCGCGGGCGGCACCGTCATCTTCGGGGAGACGACCGAGCTCACTGGCGGGGAGCACCTGATCGCCGCCCGCTGCGCCACTGACGAGGTCCGCCAGAAGTTCCAGGCGTTCTTCGACGGCTACCTCGCCATGGTCGAGCGCAGCGGGGCCAACCTGCTCGGCTCCCAGCCCACCCAGGGCAACATCCGCGGCGGCCTGTCCACCATCGAGGAGAAGGCGCTCGGCAACATCGAGAAGACCGGGACCGCTCCGGTCGTCGACGCGCTGGCGCCGGGTGAGCAGCCGACCGCGGCGGGCCTGAACTTCATGGACACCTCCTGCGCCGCCGCGGAGTTCATTACCCTGACGGCGGCCGCGGGCGCGGTGATCCACCTGTTCCCGACCGGCCAGGGCAACGTGGTCGGCCACCCGGTAGAGCCGGTGATCAAGATCTCAGCGAACCCGGTGACGGTCGACACCATGAGCGAGCACATCGACCTGGACGTGCGCGGTCTGCTGCAATTGGAGTACAGCCTGAAGGAGGCCGGCGACCGGCTGGAGAATGTCATCGACCGCACGGCCAACGGCCGGCTCACGTGCGCCGAGGCGCTCGGCCATCGTGAGTTCGCCCTGACCCGGCTGCACCCGAGCGCCTGAGCTAAGGAGCTGTCTGTGCCCGAGGAGCCCGCCCGGCCGGCCGCTGGCCTGGCCCGGCCGACCGGCGGTGGCGGTATTGGCTGGCGCTGGATGGGGTCGAGCGAGCCGCTGTTCCAGCGGGTGGCCGACCAGGTGCAGCACTATATCGAGGGCAACGGGCTACAGCCGGGCGATCGCCTGCCGGGCGAGCGGGAACTGGGCGAGCTGCTGGGCGTCAGCCGCGCCTCGGTGCGCGAGGCCCTGCGTTCCCTGCAGGCCCGCGGAGTGGTGCTGGTCCGGCACGGCAAGGGCGTGTTCGTGGCCGCGCCCGGCGAGGGGGAACGCGCCCTGGAGCGGTTTACCAGGCTGCGTGAAGTCGGCCTGGAAGAGCTCTTCGCCATGCGTGAAGTCCTGGAGGTGGCGGCGGCCGGCTGGAGTGCGGCCGCCGCTACCGATGAGCAGCTGCAGGAACTGATGCAGACCTTCGAGGCTCTGGCCGAAGGCGTCCGGGACCAGACCCCGGCCGCGAATCTGCAGGTGCTGGACGCGCGGCTGCACCTGCAGATCGCCGAGTACGCCGACAATCGCTTCCTGGCCATGACCCAGACGGTGCTGCAGGAGATGCTCGGCCGCAGCATGGAGACCACCCTCACCATCACCGGCCGCCCGGCCCGGGCCGTCCGGGAGCACGCCGCGATCGTCGAGGCCCTGCTGGCCCGGGACCCGGCCCGGGCCAGGGCCGCCGCCCGGCGCCATATCCACAGCGCGCGCCGCGCGGCCCTCAGGCGGGTAGCCAGCGAACGGGACGGGCCCGCGCGACCGGCAGCGAGGTAGCCAAGGCAGGCAACGTGCGAGCCGCGCCCGGCCGTGCTAGCCCGCGCCGCCGGGGACGAACCGGTAGCCCATGCCCGGCTCGGTCAGCAGGTAGCGCGGCCGGGACGGGCTCGGCTCCAGCTTGCGGCGCAGGTTGGCCACGTAGACCCGCAGGTAGCCGGGCTCGTTCAGGTAGCCGGGGCCCCAGACCTCCTGGAGCAGCTGGCGCTGGGTGACCAGCCGGTCGGCGTTGCGCGCCAGCACCTCGAGCAGCTGCCACTCGGTGGGCGTGAGCCGCACGTCCGCGCCGTCCTTGGTGACCCGCTTGTCCGACAGGTCCACGGTGAAGTGCTCGGTCGAGACGACCGGCTCGGCCGGGGCGGGCGCGGCCCGGCGCACGGCGGCGCGCAGCCGGGCCAGCAGCTCGTCCATGCCGAACGGCTTGGTCACGTAGTCGTCGGCGCCGGCGTCCAGCGCGGCCACCTTCTGGCTCTCCTGGCCCCAGGCCGACAGCACGATGATCGGCGTCGAGGTCCAGCCGCGCACGCCCCTGATCACGTCGGTGCCGTCCATATCCGGCAGGCCCAGGTCCAGGATGAGCACGTCGGGCCGGTCACGGGCCATGGCGGCCAGGCCGGCCGTGCCGTCGACCGCCGTGCTGACCTCGTACTTGCGGGCCGACAGGTTGATGCGCAGCGCGTGCAGGATCGGCGCCTCGTCGTCGATGACCAGGACCTTGGTCACGGCTGGGCCGGCCGCGGCCTCGCCGCCCCGGCGGACTCCCCCTCCGCGGACCCCTCCGCGGACCCCGCCGCCGACTGCGCGGCGGACTCCGCCGCGGCGGGCAGCCGGACCCGCATGGTCAGGCCTCCGCCCGGCGTGTCCAGCGCCTCGACCGAGCCGCCCATGATGTCCAGGAAGCCCCGGACCACGGCCAGCCCCAGGCCGATGCCGCCCGGCGCGCCGCCGCCGCGCACGTCGAGCCGCTCGAACGGCTCGAACATCTGCTGCTTGAGCCCGTCGGGGGCGCCGCGGCCGTGGTCCGCGATGTCCAGCAGCACGACGTCGCCGTCCGGGCGCGCCCGGAGCTCGGGGCGAGTCCGCGGCGGCGAGTAGGTCAGCGCGTTGGCGAACAGGTTGGCCAGCACCCGCTCCAGCAGGCCGGGGTCGGTCCGCACCAGCGGCAGGTCGTCGGGCACCATCAGCAGCATCCGGCCGCCCTCGTCCAGGCCGCGCAGCGCGACCGGCGCCACCTCGTCGATGGCCGTGGGCCGCAGGAACGGCTCCAGCGACCCGGTGGTCAGCCGGCTCATGTCCAGCAGGTTGCCGATCAGCGCGTCCAGCCGGTCGGAGGACAGCTCGATGGTGGCCAGCAGCTCGGCCTCGTCGTCCTCGCTCCAGGTCACGTCGGTCTGGCGCAGCGAGCTGACGCTGGCCTTGATCGAGGCCAGCGGGGTGCGCAGGTCGTGGCTGACCGCGGCGAGCAGGGCGGTGCGCATACGGTTGCCCTCGGCCAGCCCCTCGGCCTGGGCGGCCTGAGTGCGCAGCCGGTCCCGGTCCAGGGCGGCGGCAGCCTGAGCGGCGAAGCCGTGCAGCAGCCGGTCGGCCAGCGGCCGGGACAGCCCGCCGGCGACCAGCACCAGGTCATCGCGGGCCGCGGCCCGCACCTCGGGCCGGCTGGGCATCCCGTCCGCGGCCGCGGGCAGTTCCCCGCTGGCCGCCACCCGGACCCACTGGCCGCCGGTCTTCTCCAGCAGCTCGGCCCGGCCCCCGTAGCCGCCGGTCAGGTGGGCCAGCACGGCCGCGGGCGCGTCGGCGCCGCCGAGCACCGTCTGGGCCAGGGCGAGCAGTTCCTGGGCCTCCCCCGCGGCCCTGGCCGCCTGCCGGGCCCGGTGCGCGGCCAGGTGCACGACACTGCTCACGGTGACCGCGACGGTGATGAACAGCAGCAGCGAGAGCAGGCTCTGCCCGTCGCCGATGGTCAGCGTGTGAACGGGCGGGGTGAAGTACCAGTTGACCAGCAGGCTGGCCACGATGGCAGCGGCCACGGCGGGCCAGAAGCCGCCCACGACCGCCACCGCGACCACGACGACCAGGTAGACCAGCAGGTCGTCGCTGAGGTGGCGCATCCGGGCCGCCGACAGCACCAGCGTCAGCAGCGGCAGCCCGGCCACCAGCAGCACGGCACCGCAGGCCAGCCGGCGGCGGCCGATGCCGCCGGTCAGGTCGGGGAACCGCAGGCGGCGGGCCGGGGCGTCCAGGCCGACCGGGAGGGGGGGAGTCCCGGCGGCCTGGACGGGCTCAGTCAGGCTCCAGTCAGCGCGCAGCCCGGTGACTGGGTCCTCGTCTGGCTGCTGCAGGCCAGAGACATCCACAATCCACAGCGTGAACGATGACGCGGCCCGGCGCAACACCAGCCCCCCGGTTACGCCCGCCAGCGTGCACGCCGCGATGACCAGGGCCGCCGTCAGCGCCAGGGCGCCGGTGGGCCGCAGCTGGGCGTAGGGAGCACGGGAGAAGCCCGCCACCGTGAGCCAGCCGATCACCCCGAGCACCGGCGCCACCGCCGGTTCCGAGACCGCCGAGCCGATCAGCACGATAGCTGCCGCCAGCCCGAGAACCCAGCTGGCGGACAGGCCGCCGCCGGTTCCGGCCGCGATCGCCCCGACCACCAGCAGGCCCGCGAAGCCAGCCGGAAGGGCGAGCGGTGCGGCCAGGCCGCGCCGCCGGATCCGCGGTGCTGAGGTGTTGTCCATCGCCCTCGTTCATCTCCGCCGCCAGTTCACCGCGGATTGACGGGGATGCGGCCGATCT